>JAUZOW010000149.1 GCA_030706225.1 Bacteroidota bacterium
GCCCGGCAGAAAGGTGATTTTGAGCATTATCTTCAGGGAACACCTGCGATTTCAAATCTGAAAGATGGTGACCGTGTCTTGATCCTCGAGTCGTGTTCGCATCATGTAACCTGCGATGATATAGGCAGAACCAAGATTCCTCGCTGGATAAGCAATTTTACAGGTAAAAAACTGGAATTTGATACGGTAGCCGGTCTTTCAGCTCTTCCCCGGCCGATTCAGGAATATTCTCTTGTTATTCAATGCGGAGCTTGCATGATTACCCGCAGACAATTGTTGAACCGTCTCAAGCCGGCAATAGAAGCAGGGATTCCCGTTACAAATTACGGGTTAGCCATTTCCTATGTTCATGGAATCTTTAACCGTGCAGTAGCTCCATTTCTTTCAAGCCCGGAGAAAAGTGCAGATTATCTCTGATTCTGTATCAGGGAAGTGAAGCAGATACGGGAAGTATCTTACCGTTGAAATATTTCTGCCCGTTCAATGCAAAGTCAGCAATATACTGGGCTGCCTGAGCAGGATTCAGGCTCGCCTTCTTTCCCGGGAATGCTTTTTCAAACATCTCGGTCTGAACAGATCCTAAAGCAATCCCGTTTACAAAGATATTCCGGTCTTGCAACTCCTCAGCCAAAGCTTCCGTTAATGTCGCGATGGCTCCTTTTGTTGTGCTGTATAAAGATAAACCGGGATGCTTCTTCTTTCCCCCGATTCCGCTCATGCTTCCGATGGTGACAATATGTCCTCCGGCATTCATGTCGGGGAGAAGCATCTGGGTGAGCAGGAAGATGCTTTTTACATTGATATTGAAAAGCTTGTCAAAATCCTGAGCTGTGGTTTTTGAAAAAGGCTTGTTGATTATCTGCCCTGCATTATGGATCAGAATATCCACATGACGGAATGCAGATTCGATCTTTTGTACCAGGAAAGGATAGAATTCAAACTGTTCAAGATCAAATTCAAAAGTCACTACTTTGCAATCAGCATTGATTTTTAAACATTCACTGTAAAGTTTCCGCATATTTTCCCGGTTTCGGGAAATCGCAAAGATCTGGTTATTTTTATTCCGGCTGAAAATTCGTACCAGTTCGGCACCAATCCCTTTGCTTGCACCAGTTATGATAATATTCATATCAAAGATCTATACTATAATCAATCTCATAAAAATACAAAATTTATCTCCTGGATCATTGGCATTTATATTTTTTATAATTTTGTACGACATTAACCTTTAGTTCACGCTATTAATCCCTTTTTCATGAAAAAAATTTTTTCTCTGTTTTTCAGTCTGTTATTGATTTATAATTATTCAATCGGACAGACAGACAAAACTGTGTATCATCCGACCTCTGTTCAAAAGCCGGTCTATTTTGATATCTCTCCAATAATGAGGGATATTGATCAATCAACCATTAAAACTGAAACCAGCTGGAAAGATGGAGTTGTAAAGAATATGTTCAATGTCCGTCCCCAGGATCAGGAAAAAAACAGCACTACTGTAGTAACTGACCCTGTTCGCCAGTTGTTGAGGGGAGTTATTACATCAGATACGACCATTCAAAACTTTGACGGAACAGCAGGTGATGGAAATTCCTGTCCTCCGGATACTTATGGTGATGTTGGATCAAATCATTATTTCAGTGTGGTAAACTGCAGATATTCGGTTTACACAAAAGACGGATCAAAAATATTTGGCCCCTCAAGCAACAGTTCGGTTTGGAGCGGGATGGCAAATAACCACAATGATGGGGATGCCATTGTCGCTTATGATGAAAATGCAGATCGTTGGGTTTTTATGCAGTTTTCTCTTCCTAACTATCCCAGTGGTCCTTTCTTTTTAATGATTGCAATATCTCAGACACCGGATCCTACCGGCAGCTGGTATCGTTACGAATACCAGTTCAGTGAAATGCCGGATTACCCGAAAATCTCTGTTTGGGGAGACGGCTACTATATGGGATTTAACCGTTTTGGCGGCACTTCGATGACCTTTAAAGGTACAGGTTATGCTGCATTTAACCGTGCAAAAATGCTTACTGGTGATCCGAGTGCAGAAATGGTTTATATAACGCTTCCATCAACCAATGATGCTTTTGCAGCGTATCCTTCCGATTGTGACGGAGCATTTCCTCCTGCCGGAACTCCTGCGTATTATGTGTTTGATAACGCTTCACACTCCAGACTTACTCTTTCCGAATTTCATGTCGATTGGGATACTACATCGAATTCAACGCTTACCATGATGGCTCAGATTCCGGTTCAGTCTTTTAATACAGGTCTTTCAAACGGTATTCCTCAGAAAGGAACCAGTGTTAAAGTTCAGGCCAACTCCGACCGTATGATGCCGAAACTGCAATTCAGAAAATTCAATGATCATTGGTCGATGGTCATCAGCCGTACTGTAAATGTGGGTTCCGGAATATCCGGTATCCGTTGGTATGAATTGAGAAGAGATTCCGTGAATTATTGGGATGTTTACCAGCAAGGAACCTATGCCCCGAATGATGGTAATTACCGTTGGATGGGTAGTCTTTCCATGGACCAGAATGGGAATATGGCCTTGGGATTTTCCATTTCCAGTTCCTCTATGTATCCTTCTGTTCGCTATACCGGACGGTTAGCCGGAGATCCGCTGGGTCAGATGACGATAGGGGAAAAAGGAATCATCAACGGTGGTGGCTCTCAAACCAATACATGGTCGGGAACCCCAAGCCGCTGGGGCGATTACAGCAGTATGCAGGTTGATCCCTCCACTCCGGGAAAATTCTGGTATACCCAGGAATATTATTCAACTTCCTCTCAGGCAAACTGGAAATCACGCGTCGGTTCCTTTGATTTCGGTAGTGTTTTTTCAGCTGGTGTTACAGCTTCTCCGGAAGTTCTTTGCTTAGGTCAGTCAACAACTCTTAACGCCACTGCAACCGGTGGATCCGGAGCTTATACTTATTCATGGTCATCCATTCCCGCTGGATTTACTTCAAGCCAACAGGATACAACAATAACTCCGCTGGTATCTACTACATACATCTGTACGGTTTCCGACGGAACAAATTCAAAGACGGATTCTGTTCTGGTTACCGTAAATGGAATGACAACGGTTACTGCAGGAAATGATACAACTTATCCCAATTCGCTTTCTGCATTCCAGGTTTTCGGACAGGCAAGCAATTATCAGTCGCTTCTTTGGACTACCAGTGGCGATGGCCATTTCAGCATGGATACTGTAGCGACTACGGTCTATTTTACGGGCACTAATGACAAATCATATGGAGCCGTCGATCTTACTCTCTTTGCTTCAGCATTGCCACCGTGTACTACTTCTGCCAGTGATACAGTTCATATAACTCTTTCCTGGCCTGCCGGAATCGGAGAAGAAATCAATGGTCCTTTCGGAATTTTCATGTCACCGAATCCTTCCAATGGAGTATTCAGCCTGACAGTTCGTAACCTGACCGATCCGCAGGCTGTTATTACCGTGTCGGATATTCAGGGAAAAATTCTTTATACAGATAATGTGAAAGGACCCGCAAAATCCATTACCCGGACGATTTCAATGCCTGGTATCAGCAAAGGAATTTATATTATTAAAGTGAAGAGCGATAATAATGTAAAAGAAGGGAAAATGGTAGTCAAATAAAATTTATTTGTGAATTTATTAACAATAATAAATTAATCATATATTTGCATCAACTAAGAACGAAATAAGTTCTGCATAAAATAAATTTCTTCAGGGCAGGGTGTAATTCCCGACCGGCGGTAAAGTCCGCGAATTCTGTTAAAAGCAGAATGAACCGTTGAAACTACGGCACCGACAGTAAGAGTCTGGATGGAAGAAGAAATTGGTTTTAAAATTGTCTGTTACCAGTTTTAAAATAATTCATAAGCCCTGGGGAATTTCCTTCAGGGCTTATTGTTTTTTTTGAAAATGGAAGAACAGATCAGATTCATGAAAATGGCTATCCGTCTGGCAGAAAAAGGAGCCGGATGGGTGAATCCTAACCCATTAGTGGGAGCCGTCATCGTAAAAGATGGTAAAGTGATCGGGCAGGGATATCATGAATATTTCGGAGGACCCCACGCAGAAGTCAACGCCATTCGTAATGCAAAGGAAGATGTTCGTGGCGCTCATCTTTATATTACTCTCGAACCTTGCTGCCATAAGGGCAAGACCCCTCCCTGTGCTCCGTTTGTTGCAGAAAGCGGTATTACAGAAGTAACGGTGGGTATGGTTGATCCGAATCCTCTGGTTCAGGGAAAAGGAATTGCCTGTTTAAAGGAAAAGGGAATCAGAGTCAATTCCGGAATTTTCGAAAAAGAAATCCGAAAACAAAATGAGGCGTTCATTAAATACATAACTACGGGTTTCCCTTTTTGCACTCTTAAAATTGCCATGTCGCTTGACGGAAAAACGGCTACTTCTTCCGGGGAATCCAAGTGGATATCTTGCATAAAATCAAGAGATAAAGTCCATGACATGCGCCGCCATTGCAGTGCTATCATGGTTGGTATCAATACTGTTCTTAATGATGACCCGATCCTTTCCTGCCGGATGAAGACGGGAAAAGTCAAGGATCCGGTCAAGGTTATCGTTGATTCCCGTGGCAAGATTCCTCTGACGGCAATGGTCCTTCAGCATGAACCTCAGCGTATGATCCTGGCGACTACAGCTTTGGCTAAAAAACAAAAACTTCAGGAAATTGAGCGTCTTGGTGCACAGGTGATTGTTTGTCCCGAAAAAGATGTCAGAGTGGATCTGAAATATCTTTTTAAAGCACTGGGCGTGATGGGTATCGATAGTATCCTCCTGGAGGGAGGAAGCACATTGGCTTTTTCTGCCATCCGCGAAGGACTTGTAGATAAAGCAGTCGTTTTCATCGCTCCCAGAATTCTTGGAGGGAAAAATTCATACACTCCCGTGGGAGGAGATGGGTTTGAACCACTTTCCAATGCGATGGGTGTTCACGACTGGAAAGTTTCAGGATCTGGTGATGATATCATGATAGAAGGTTATCTGAATAAACAGGAAGATTTAAAGGAAAAAGAATCATAATGTTTACAGGAATCATTGAAGAAACCGGCATTATCCGGAAAATCCGTACCGGAGCACACTCATCACAGCTTACTGTCGGTGCAGGGACAATCATGGTGGATATGAAAATCGGCGACAGCATTAACACGCAAGGGGTTTGCCTGACCGTGACCGGATTTGCCAAAGATGAATTTACAATGGATGTCATGGCTGAAACGCTGAACCGGACTTCATTCCGGCAACTCAGAACGGGCAGCAAAGTAAATCTGGAACGTGCCTTACAGCTTTCCGGCCGGCTGGGTGGTCATCTGGTTACCGGACATATTGACGGTACCGGTAAAGTGACCGGAGTCAGAAAGGAAGATATTGCCACCCGGATTACTGTATCTGCAGATAAAAATATCCTGAAATATATCGTTGATAAAGGCTCTGTCGCACTGGATGGCACCAGCCTGACCGTTGCCCGGACGGATGAACATTCTTTTGATGTTTATCTTATCCCTCATACCCAATTGATCACTACCCTTGACGCAATCAGACAAGGTGATCAGATCAATATTGAATGCGATATTATCGCAAAATATCTTGAAAAATTAACATCTGCCGGGGATAAAAGAATCGATCTGAATTTCCTGGCTGAACATGGATTTTAACTTTGCTAATATTTTGAAATATGAGTGAATTTAAATTTAATACAATAGAAGAAGCGGTCGAGGATATCCGAAAAGGGAAAATGGTTGTCGTAGTGGATGATGAAGACCGGGAAAATGAAGGTGACCTGGTTGCTGCCGCTGAAAAAATTACTCCTTCCATCATCAATTTTATGGTCAAAAACGGAGGAGGCCTGATCTGCCTGCCGGTTATTCACGATCGTCTGGAAGAACTAAATATTGACCGGATGGTAGTAAAAAACACTGACCCTAACCGGACGGCTTTTACGATATCTATTGATGCTTCCGAATGCAAAACCGGGATTTCGGCACAGGAACGGGCAATGACTGTGAAAAAAATGATCAATCCCAATGCTAAAGCTAAGGATTTCACACGTCCTGGACATATATTTCCTATCGAATACAGGGAAGGTGGCGTTCTGGTCAGAGCCGGACATACAGAA
>JAUZOW010000015.1 GCA_030706225.1 Bacteroidota bacterium
AGATGAAGCGCGGCAAGTGCTGAAAGAAAAATTTGCTGACCAGGAAAAGATTCGCCAGCAGAAAGTAGATGCAGCTCGAGCCCAACTTTTGGATTTGCTGGTAAACCGCGATAACCTCTCTGCGGAAGAACTTGAAGCAAGTCTGAATAAGATCAAAGCTCAGAATCTGGATGATAAGGAAATCAGGGAACTGATTGGGAAAGTCGAACAGAAAATCGCTTCCATGAAAAGTTCCGGTTCTGCCAACATCCCTCTGAAAGATCAGCTTGAAAATGCTTTCCAGAACATAGCCAGCTCTGCAAAGAGCGGGAACAGCCAGCAGGCAGAAAGTATTATCAGGAAAACCCTTTCACTCTTCTCAGGTGATGATGCACCGGTTCTGATTATCATCAGCAGGGAAGGCTCTATTGTCGACTATGATAAACCTACTACCATTCGCCGATACATGGATTTTCTGAAAGATCAGAAAGCCAACCGTAACGATGTTGACTCATACCAGCTTGATGCAAATGGAAAAATCAAAGAACTTGATCTGATTAAAAAATAAGGCGATATGAAAAAAGTGTTGTTTTATTGCCTGGTAGCCGTTTTTGTTACGGCTTTTACAGGCGTCCGTGCTCAGGATAAACAGGATAATATTTCTCCTCAACGAAAACAGGCTATCGACAGTCTTGCTTTGGAAAAGGTAAGAGATCTTAGCAAGTATATCAGCATCATCGGCGATAAAAATACTCCATGGTCGGAAGCCCAGCGGGTCATCGAAAGAGCCGTTGAACTTTTTATGGAAAATAGTGAAATCGGGGTCTCTTCCCTTTCACGCCCTGATGTGAACTATTATAAAGTGCGGGAATATTTTGACCGCCTGATGCAACTTAATTATAACAAGGTTAATATTGAATGGTACAAAATTCAGTATGTCAGCGACCTGGAACGCCAACCCGACGGAACATATGTCGGGATTATTACCGTTTATCAGCGTTTTCAGGGATATGACAAGGAAAAGGGCCTTGTATATGAAGATACTACCAAAAAGGATATCACTGTCTATGTGAAACGTAAGGAAACACAGATAGGCGGCCGTCTGATCGGCTTCTGGGATGTCATGCTTGGTGATATCCGCGTTAAGGAAACATCAAAATAAAAGGTAATACTTAAGATAAATCAGGAAATTGTCCCCGATGCAATATTCCCTCTTTGTGATTGTTAAATCTATACACAAAGGACATTACAGGGATGCATCCGGGACAATTTCCATTTTTAGGATTATTTCGTAACTTCGTCAAAATGAAAAGAATCGTTGTTTTTTTACTTGGAATCCTGCCACTGGCTCTTTGTGCCCAGAATAATACCATCGGCGATTTTACCCGCGATGAATCAGTGTTTTATGCTCAAACCAAGCAAGTAAACCAATTCTTCCGCAGATTTAACGGGGAAGAAGATGCTACCGGAAAACGATATTACTCAAAAGACGCACAGTTCAGGGATCCTAAAGCCCGGAAAAAATACCTGAATATCCTGTTCGATAAATCCAACGGGGGCATCTCTTCATCTGATAAAAATTCATTTATCAACCAGGTCGTTACCAAACCGGGAGCTTCATTTCTTGATTTTCACGGGAAAAGCTGGTATGCAGAAGTTTCCTGCAACTTCTCCTATAAAAAAGAAAAAGTAAATCTGATCCTTTTTCTACAGATTGAAAAACAGGATTCAGGATATAAATGGGTCTTTTCGAATGTTTTTTTCGACAAGTTTAATAGCTTTTTCAGTCATCTGAACGATACTTCCAATACAACCTATTTCCTTCATCCTCTCAGCCATGAGCTGGATTTCATGAATCTAAACAAGGTATTTCGCGATCCAAACGATGTGGATTACTACGTGGAGAGAAACTATGAACCCGACCAGATGAGCATTTTTATTATGGAAGTGAAAAGCGGAAATCTGAAATTTGAATCGGTCAATGATGTCAAATTCCATTTTTTCCAGGTGCCGGGATGGTATTTTGAAGTTTCTTACTTTAACCGGAATGACTATAATTCCGGATGGTTGATATCCAATTTGCTTAAGGTTTCAGATAAAGACAAAAATATTTTAATCCGACATTATACTCATGCGAAATAAATTCATTTCATTTTTTTGCATATTCCTTCTGGCGGCTGTTCCATTGTTTGCCCAGAAAAAAAATCCGCACAGGAACGTATCTCATCCTGCTTCAAGGATTCAGATTCAGCGAACACCTTCTGTGGATAAACAACCTTCAACAGTAAAACAACCGGAACAAAAGTCCATTATTACATTTACACCCGAACAAACTGAAGAATTCCGTCAGCAGGCAGGACAATTGGTCAGGTTTTTCCAGGGTACCCTTAATTTCCTGGCCGATAAGGGTAACGCGGTCAAAGAAAAAGAAGTCATTATTAATCAAAGTTATCTGAAATATTTCAGGGATTCAAAAGTACAGGTCGAGGATGACCTGGATGAACATCGCCTGGTGCCTCTTTATAAAGATATTCCTGCCTATCTTACAGATGTGGATTTTTTCTTTAAAAAGGCTCATTTTGAATATACCATTCAAACTGTTGATGTTATGACCAACAGTGAAGGTCAGACTTATTTTAAAGTTACAGCCAATCGGAACCTGTCGGGAATCACTATCAACGACGATTCCGTTAATTCCAATAAAGTACGCTATTTTGAGATTAATTACGATGACAGTAAGAAAGAACTGAAGATAGTAAGTATTTATACTACGAAACTGAATGAAAAGGAAGATATAAAGAACTGGTGGAACGGGCTTACTGCTGCATGGCAGGATTTATTGGGGAAAGACCAGACCATCAATGGAGATATTACCCTTGCACAGGTGAATAATTTTCAGGATTCCATTGCTACAATAAACGGACAGAAAGTATCTATCGATCCTGCCCGAATTTACGGACTTCTCTTTCAACTTGTCAACCGGACTGAAATCGATATTTCAAACAATCCATTGGTGACTACTCTGGATCCGCTTGGGAAACTTTCATCTCTTAAAAGTGTAAATGCTGCCAATACTCCCGTGGTGGACCTGATGCCCCTGCGCAACCTGAACAAACTCGAATCCCTTGATATTTCAGGAACTAAAGTTACTTCATTGGAACCTTTACGATATGCCAATCATATCCGGGAACTGAAAATGAAAAATACTACCATTACAGATATAAGTCTTTTAGGAGGATTTTCTAATATGGAAGTGCTGGATATCAGCAGCGTTAAGGTAAATAGCCTTGATCCGTTAAAGGAGCTTACTGCATTAAAGGATTTTCGTTGTGCTGAAACACAGATTTCTGATTTGACACCACTTTCAGGTATGACGGATATGGAACTACTTGATTTTTCCGAAACGCAGATTTCCAACCTGGAACCATTAAAGTCTCTTTCGAAATTAAGGATCCTTATTTTTAATCATACAAACGTTTCTTCTCTTTCTGCTTTGGAACAAATTCCGTCTATTCAGAAAATTTATTGTGACCATTCCGGAGTTACCCTTCCAAAAGCATTGGATTACATGAAAATTCATCCGGATGTGACCGTCATTTTTGAAAGTGAGGAATTGACGAAATGGTGGAACGGGCTTTCGGGTGAGTGGAAAAAGATTTTTTCTGCATATTCCCGGCTGGATGCAACTCCTACACAGGAACAACTGCACCGACTGATCACGGTTGATAGCATAAGTATCACCGGACGTGTTTCCTTAGCATCTCTGGATCCGGTTAAGGAACTTTCACAGCTCCGGTCAATTGATTTGGCAAGCACATCGGTAAATGACCTTACTCCACTGGCTGATCTAATGGAATTGAGACACATTAATGCCTCTAATTCGGCTGTCTTGAGCCTGGATCCTTTAAAAAATCTGAAGAATCTGGAATGGCTGAATATTGAAAATACAAAAGTGAAAGATCTTTCAACGCTGGCGGGAATCACAAATCTCCAACTGATTTATGCAGATAATACCAGGGTTTCAATAGATGATGCCAATGCATTACTGGATCAGACACCTAATGTGTTGGTCATCTTTCAAACCCGTGAAAATAATGACTGGTGGGATAATCTTTCTCAGGAATGGAAAAAGGATATTGAAAAGATTTCCGGGATTACAGGAAAGCCCGGAAAAGAACAATTGCAAAAGATTGCCAACCTTGAAAATCTTATAATACGTGAAGATCCTGATATTGTTGATCTTCAGCCGGTCGTCAGGTTCTCAAGGCTCAGGGAACTCGAGTGTTCCGATACACGGATTACCGATCTTTCGCCGGTTACAAGATTACCAAGACTCCGGACTTTAAAGGTTTCCAGGAATCCGGTCAGTGATCTTTCTTCTCTTTCCGGAATGACGGGATTAAAGGAGCTGGATGTTTCCAATACTCAGGTAGAAAGTCTGGAAGCGATTCAGAATCTGACAGGGCTGGAAACGTTGAAATTTTCAGGTACTCCTGTAAGAAATCTGAAATATCTCCAGAAAATGACGAACCTCAGCACTTTGGAATTTTATAATACGAAAATCAGTAACCTGGATGTGCTTGAGTCAATGAATAATTTGAAATCTCTGAAAATCTTCAATACAAAAATTTCTGCCAGAAAAGTCGATAATTTCAAAACGGCTCATCCTGGTTGTGAAGTTGTTTATTACTGATCTATGAATTGTGAAAAATCACGGACTGTCGAAGTTTGCTTTACTCCGAAATTATTTTCCGAAATAATAACCCGGGAAAATTACATTGTCGTTCTGACCGATATTTTAAGAGCTACTACTTCTATTTGTACGGCTTTTGCCAATGGAGTCGATAGGATAATCCCGGTCGCCAATCCTGATGAAGCCAGAAATTTAAAGGAAGCTGGCTATATGGTGGCTTCGGAACAGGATGGGAAAAAGCTGGATTTTGCGGATTTTGGAAATTCAGCTTTCAGTTTTACTCCGGAAAGGGTGAGCGGAAAAACATTGGTTTATTGCACTACGAATGGTACCCGTGCATTAAATATGGTTAAAACAGCCGATCAGATAGCTATCGGCGCTTTTATCAATCTCGGATCGCTGGCTCATTGGCTGGAGGCACGGGATAAAAATGTTGTCATTCTTTGTTCCGGATGGAAAAACAAATTTTGTCTGGAAGATTCCCTCTTTGCAGGAGCTCTTGCGTCGGAGCTGATTAAAAGCAAATATTATCTGGCTGAATGTGATTCTGCAAAGGCAGCTATGGATCTCTGGAAATTAGCGAAGGATGACCTTTTGGGGTATATTGAAAAAGCATGTCACCGTCACCGGCTGAAAAAATTGGGTCTGGATGATGTAATTCCATATTCTTTTCAAATGGATTTGACACAGGTCGTACCTGTATTTGACGGCCATGAGATCCGGATTGGTATATAATCCTAAAGAAGATATAAGATGAAAAGAAGTTTAACCCTCGTATCTATTATTGGAATGAGTATTATTTTATTTGCGGGAAAATTGCCGGATCCCCCTGAAAAAAAACCGGCGATGCCCCAGGCTGCCTTCAAATGGCAAACCGAGCAATTTGGTGATTCCAGAATCCTTAGGTACAAAGTACCCGGATTTGATGAGCTTTCACTTAACCAGAAAAAAATGATCTATTATCTTTCCCAGGCAGCGCTTTGCGGAAGAGATATAACCTACGATCAGAACTGTAAATACAATCTCCTTGTCAGGAAAACCCTGGAATCTGTTGTGATGCAATATACCGGCGACAAGAATGCTCCGGAATATTTAAAGCTCATGACGTATTTGAAGGAAGTATGGTTTAATAACGGAATTCATCATTATTATTCATCCGATAAACTGATTCCGGAATTTTCGAAAGAATATTTATCAGGATTACTGAAATCAACAGGGAAAAAAAATCTTCCATTGGACAAGGACCAGACATTGTCACAGTTTATTACTGAAATCACACGCATTATTTTCGATCCTTCCATTGCTCCCAAAAGAGTGTGTCTTGAAAATGGCAAAGATCTGATTTTGAATTCTTCCTGTAACTTTTATGATGGAGTGACCCAAAAAGAAGCAGAAGATTTTTATTACAAATTAAAGGAAAAGGATAAGAAAGAAGGGAATGATACCCTGATCGCATACGGTCTGAATTCGAAATTAGTCAAAGAAAATGGCGTTGTTACCGAAAAAAAATGGAAAACCGACGGAATGTACGCTCCGGCGCTGATTCATGTAATCTATTGGCTAAATATGGCTGCATCTGTTTCTGAATCGAAAGAACAGAAAGAAAGCATTTATAAACTGATCAATTATTACAGAACCGGTGACCTTGGCCTTTGGGATGAATATAATATCCTCTGGGTGAAAGATATTAATTCCAAAGTGGATTTCGTGAACGGGTTTATTGAAGTTTACGGAGACCCGCTGGCAAAGAAAGCAGGTTGGGAATCAGTGGTGAATTTCAAAGATGAAGAAGCTACAAAAAGAACCGAGATTCTTAGCCGGAATGCACTTTATTTCGAAGAACATTCTCCGGTAGATCCCCGTTTTAAGAAAAAAGACGTCAAAGGGATTACAGCTAAAGTGATCACGGTTGCTCAGCTTGGCGGGGAATGCCATCCGACAACCCCGATTGGAATTAATCTTCCGAATGCTCAATGGATCCGGAAAGAATACGGATCGAAATCTGTTACCATGGACAATATCACCTATGCATATGACCAGTCCTCTCTGGGAAACGGGTTTCTCGAAGAATTTGCGGCATCTCCACAGGAAATCGAAAATGCTAAAAAATACAGTTATATTGCGGGTAATCTTAATACAGATCTTCACGAATGCCTTGGACACGGCTCAGGCCAGATGTTACCTGGAGTTACTGCCGAATCCCTGAAAAATTACCATTCAACCATTGAAGAAGCCCGCGCCGATCTGTTTGCATTGTACAATGTCATGGATCCGAAATTAAAAGAAGTAGGACTTGTTACTTCTCCGGCAGTAGCTACTACAGAATATGACAGTTTTATCCGGAACGGACTCTTTACACAACTGGTCAGGGTTAAGCCGGGGAAAACGATTGAAGAAGCCCACATGCGTGACCGCTCACTTATAGCCCATTGGGTTTATGAAAAAGGGAAAGACGCCAATGTGATTGAGAAATTTTCGAGGGATGGCAAAACCTACTTTAGAATCAATAATTACACGGCATTAAGGGATCTCTTCGGACAACTGCTGAGAGAAATCCAGCGGATTACATCCGAAGGAGATTATACTGCAGCAAAGAATCTGGTTGAGACTTACGGCGTTCAGGTGGATGCAGATCTTCATAAAGAAGTACTGGAAAGATATAAGAAACTGAATATAGCTCCTTATGCAGGATTCATCAACCCGGTATTCGAACCGGTTATGAAAGGCGAGACCCTTACGGATGTACGTGTTACCTATCCTTCAGATTTTACGAAACAAATGCTGGAATATTCATCGAAATATTCTTTCCTTTCCCCAAGATAATCATATACAGGGAAAAATGAGGAAAGTCAGAATAATCCTGCTTGCTGTAACTGCCTTTATACTGGCATCGGTTACTGAAGCACAGCAAATTTATCCGCAAGGATATTTCCGCTCACCGATTGATTTCCGGATTTTGATTTCCGGATCTTTTGCAGAAGTTCGTCCTAATCACTTCCATTCGGGTATTGATATCCGGACAGGGGGAGTGACCGGTAAACCGGTGTATGCCGTTGCCGACGGATATGTATCAAGGATATTTATCTCTGCAACAGGTTTCGGCAGGGCTCTTTATATCACGCACCCTAACGGGTATGTCACGGTTTACGGACATCTCCAGGGGTTTAACAACGCTATCGGAAGCTGGATACGGGCACAGCAATACCACCAGGAAAGTTTTGAGATGGATATCACAGTTCCTGCCGGTTTGCTGAAAGTTAAAAAGGGAGAGGTCGTCGCATATTCCGGAAATGCAGGGATTTCAGCCGGACCTCACCTGCATTTTGAAATCCGGGATGCTGTTTCGCAGGAAACCATAAACCCGATCCTTTTCGGTATTCCGATTCAGGATAATATTCCTCCTGAAATCAATGCTGTAAAGATTTATCCGTTCGACGATTACGGGATGGTCAATTTTGCAGGAAAAGCTGCATCATTCCCGGTCGTCCACTCCGGTGCGGGGTATTCCCTGAAAATGAAGGATACCATTTTGGTTTCAGGAAAGATCTATTTTGGCATTGAGGCAATCGATCATACCAATGATGATGCAGAAACAACCGGAATCAATTCGGTTGATCTTTATGTGGATACAACGCATTATTATCATCATGCTGTTGACCGCTTTCCGTTTTCTGAAACCAAGTATGTGAATGCGCTGCTTGATTATCCGGCAGCGATGGTCCAGAAACAGAGATTTCAACGTTCCTATATTGCTCAGAATAATAAAATGGGAATTTACACGAATGTTCTTAACCGGGGCATTGTTTCTTTTACTGACAACAGAATCCATAAAATAACTTACATAGTTAAGGATCCCAGTGGTAATACTTCTCAGCTTGTATTCTGGGTCAAAAGCCATTATGTTCCTCCCATGCGTGAAAAACCGGTGAAACCTTCAGGGACCTTGTTTTCCTGTTTGGATAAAAATTATTATAAGGGCGATGGTTTCAATCTGGATGTCCCGAAAGACGCTTTGTATGAGGATTTTTATTTTCATTGTTCTGAAAAACCCCGTGTTCCGGGTACTTATGCCCATGTATATAAACTTCAGGATAACTTTACACCTCTTCAAAAGTCTTGCACTTTATCCATTCATCCCGATTACCTTCCCAAAAAACTTTGTTCTAAAGCTGTTATTGTAAGGGTTTCAGAAAGTGGTCATTTTGCAAGTTGCGGAGGATCCTATAAGGACGGAATGGTAACGGCGCAGATCAGGGAATTTGGAGATTATTCGGTTGCTGTGGATACTATTCCGCCGAAAATAGCTCCGGTCAACTTTGGCAAAGGAAAACATCCTCAGAATTTACATTCTATTACACTGCGGATTTCCGATAATTTGTCGGGTATCCGATCTTTCCGGGGAACAATGAACGGGAAATGGATCCTGATGGAATTTGATGCCAAGAGCAGTCTTTTGACCTATACTTATGACGACCGCATGCATACCGGGAAGAATGATTTTTTTCTGACCGTAAAGGATGCCTGCGGGAATGAATCTGTTTATAAAACAACACTGTTTCGCTGATTTTAATATATTTGTGTAATGCAGGAAACGATTTTAATACTTGATTTTGGATCTCAGTATACTCAGCTGATCGCTCGACGTGTACGTGAGTTGAATGTGTATTGCGAGATTCATCCGTTCAATAAAATACCTCCTCTGTCTTCTGATATCAAAGGCATTATTTTTTCAGGGAGTCCTTATTCTGTGAGAGATAAGAACTCACCCGCTCCGGATATATCAGGAATAAAGGGCAAATTTCCTATCCTCGCTGTTTGTTATGGAGCTCAGTATCTGGCTCAGATCACCGGAGGAGAAGTGATGGCTTCTGAAATCAGGGAATATGGCAGAGCTAATCTTTCATTTATCGATCGATCCAATGTCCTGATGAAGGGGATGAGTGACGGCAGTCAGGTATGGATGTCACATGGCGATACCATACTCCGGGTACCTGAAGATTTCGAAGTCGTTGCCAGCACTCACGATGTGAAATTCGCGGGATTTAAAATACGTGGTGAAAAAACTTTCGGGATTCAGTTTCATCCCGAAGTATATCATTCAACGGAAGGAACGACTCTTCTGAAAAATTTTGTGGTTGATATTTGTGAATGTCACCAGTCGTGGACCCCTCAGTCTTTTATTGATTCAACCATTCAGTGGTTGAAGGATCAGCTGGGCAATGATGAAGTCGTTCTCGGACTTTCCGGTGGGGTGGATTCATCTGTTGCTGCAATCCTTTTGCATCGCGCAATCGGTGACCATCTGCATTGTATTTTTGTGGATAATGGTCTCTTGCGAAAGAATGAGTTTAGTAAAGTTCTCGATTCTTACCGGAATATGCACCTGAACGTTACCGGTGTAGATGCTTCACAAAGATTTTTAAAGGCGTTGGCTGACGTGACAGATCCTGAGAAAAAGAGAAAAGCCATTGGGAAGACATTTATAGATGTATTTGAAGCAGAGGCACTTAAGATTTCCGGTGTCAAATGGCTTGCCCAGGGCACAATCTACCCGGATGTCATTGAATCGATATCGGTGAAAGGCCCCAGCGCTACCATCAAATCGCATCATAATGTTGGAGGGCTTCCTTCGCATCTGAATTTAAAAATTATCGAACCCCTGAAGAGTCTCTTTAAAGATGAAGTCAGGAGAGTCGGGAGAATGCTTGACATGGACCCGTCGCTGATCGGGCGTCATCCATTCCCGGGACCGGGTCTTGCCGTAAGAATTTTGGGTGAAGTGACTCCTGAAAATGTCCGGCTGCTGCAGGAAGTGGATGATATCTTCATCAGCGGACTGAGAGCCGATGAGCTTTATGATAAGGTCTGGCAGGCTTTCGCTGTTCTCCTTCCGGTACGTTCGGTTGGTGTTATGGGGGATGAAAGAACTTACGAGCATGTTGTAAGCCTGAGAGCCGTTACTTCCACTGATGGAATGACTGCCGATTGGGCATGGCTGCCTCATGAATTTCTGGCAAAAATTTCCAATGAAATAATAAACAGAGTCAAAGGAGTGAACCGGGTCGTTTATGATATAAGCTCCAAACCTCCGGCGACTATTGAATGGGAATAAAAAGGATTCTTATGAACAAGCCTTTTACTCTTCTTCTGATTTTTTTTCTTTCTGCCGGCCTGGCTTTCGGACAGGGGAACACCCACATTCAGCGTTCTAAGGAAATAAAAAAGATCGATGATAAAACGTACATTATCCATACAGTGGAAAAATATCAGAGTCTTTACATGATTGCAAAGACATACGGAGTAGAAGTGGAAGATATTATCCGGGAAAATCCGGAAGTCAAAGAGGGAATTCATCCGAAACAACAATTGAAAATTTTAATTTCCACTTCGCCTGAAAAGCAGGAAATCAAGAAGGAAACTCCGAAAACTCAGACTCCGGTAGTAAAAAAAGAGTCTCCTCCTGAAGAGGAAAAGATTCTTCCCTGCGGACAAGATCCCAGAGGCAAAAAATCAATTTATACCGTAGCCCTGATGTTGCCCCTTTATCTGGATAATATAAGTACAATCGATTCGGAAAGCGTAAAAGAAATAGAAAATATCAAGCCCTTTGAATTTCTTCCATTCTACGAAGGATTTCGGATGGCTGTGGATTCCATGGTGGCAAAAGGATTTTCTGTCAAACTGCTGGTGTACGATATTCATGAGGATACGACACAAACCCGGAAAATCCTGAAAAGCGAGGAATTTAAAAATGTTGACCTGATCATCGGTTTGTTATTTACCAGGAATTTCCGGATTGTTGCATCGTATGCCCTGAAAAATAAAATTCCAATTGTAAACACAGTCTCGGAAAGAGACGAAATAATCCGTCATAATCCGGAAGTGATTAAAGTAAAAGCCGGAATGAAAAGCCAGTCAGGATTTCTGGAAGACCTGATCCGGAAAAATTTCCCGGATCAAAATGTGATCGTGATACGAGATCCGGGTTATAAGAACAAAGAGTCTGTCGATAATTTCCTTGCCTTGTGCCGGAAAGCAAATATTTCAACCCATTTGACGGATGGTTATGCGAATGCCGCTCCCATGCTGGTAAAAGAAAAA
Organism: Bacteroidota bacterium; assembly: GCA_030706225.1. Taxonomy (GTDB): domain Bacteria; phylum Bacteroidota; class Bacteroidia; order Bacteroidales; family FEN-979; genus JAUZOW01. The sequence continues at coordinate 11,774 of JAUZOW010000015.1, forward strand.
GAAAATGTACTGGTAGTGTTTTCCGAAAATAAAGTCAAAGTAATCGATTGGGTAACCAAGTTTAATATCAAACGGAAGGAATATTCTATGACCCTGATCGGGATTCCCCGATGGGATAAGATGGAAGACGGTATTGAAACGGATTATATGCTCAACCTGAAAGCGCACATCATTGCTCCCTCTTTTATTGACTATGATAATGATTCAACAAAACAATTTGTCCGCAATTATCAAATCGCTTTTAAGACAGATCCTGATCCATTGGCATTTCAGGGATATGATGTAGCAACTTATTTCCTTACTGCATTATCGAAATACGGACGGAATTTTAAAAGATGTCTCCCGGAGTTCACTATGAAAGGCCTCCGATCCGATTATATATTCTATCAGCCGGCAACCGGCGATGGGTTGGAAAATATCTCCTGGAGAATTTATTCTTATGATAATTACCGTCTGGTAAGAGTAAATCCGTAATAGAAATAAGCATTTCCTTTTTCAATTTCTGCTCAATGCACAGGCAGCGAGTAAAAATTTTTTTCATTCCGGATCAGAGGAATACGTGGCGGATACCTTTCCTGACATAGATAAAAAATCGAGAAGAGTCTTACAATTTTTTTTGTTGGAATGCCATTTGTCAAGTACCTGTTGACGATGACGGATCATTTCCGGAGTGAAATCTTTTTTCATCAGATCTTCAAGCTTCCGGCGAAGTCCTTCTGAGTTCGATGCCGTTTCACAAAGTTCTCCGATCTCGGTTCCTGCAATCATTTCCGGATTTACCAGACAAAACCTTCCGTTATATAAGGCATTGAGAAGCTTAAGTTTTAATCCCGTCGGTTGAAAGGTTACCATTATATTCACCTGTGCATCGCGGATCAGCCGGAAAAGTGTCTCATCGTCAGGATTAGCAATAACCTCTGCATTGGGATATTTACGGATGAGTTGTTTCAGGTGTTCCGGGGGATTCATACCGGCTATAACAAACCGGATATCCAAACCGGAAATCACTTCGCGTAATAGGAATCCTGCGGCTTTATAATTTTCTCCGACACTGAGATTCCCCTGGTAAAGAACATATGATCCTTTCCCGGTAGGACTCTGGACTAATTCATTATAATGGAAACTTGGAAGATATTTTACTCTTACAGCGGGAAACCGATGGGCAAGATAATGGGTGTCTTCTTCCGAAACCGTCAGCATTAATGAAGCAAAGGCCAGATTAGTCTGAAATAATTTCAGTTTAAGGCTGGATATAAAGAAGAATATTCTTTTGAAAATATTTTTTTCTGCACGGGAAAGATGAAAATAATAATGATGCTCGATATTGCTTTCCCGGTATATTTTGAACCGGTTTCTAAGTTTTTTATTTTTCAGATAATAACAGGTGTGCAACCCTTCAAACAGGATCGGATAATCATCCTGCTGCAAACGTTCCAGGAGCTTTTTACAGCGCCTGCTCTGAACAATGTAAGGTTTCAGGGTGATTGCCGAGAAAATACCCGTTTTCCGCGGATAATAAAGAACTTCTTCACACAAAGAATTAAGATTGGGAGAGGAGTCCCGGTGGTACTGAAAACAATGCAGATGGATTTTTACTCCCGCATCATGAAGTGCTTTCAGCTTGTAATAAACATCAATCACACCGCCATAATTTGGAGGGTAGGGGATGTCAAATGAAATGATATGAATATGCGTTTCAGACATACGGTTTATAGATCCGGATTAATTCTTTTTCTTCATTTTCCCAGCAAAGATCTCCGGCGGCAATTTTAAGATTTTTCCGGTATTTGTTTATATCATCGGGAGAATTTAAAAGGTCATCGATATCATTCGCCAGCATTTCCGGCTCATGTCCTGAAATAATTCTACCGATATCGTATTTTTCAACAATAGCTTTCATTTCTGGAAGGGGAGAAATAAGAACCGGGATTTCCGCCTGGATATAGTCGAGAAATTTATTGGGAAGACAGAAATGATAATTCAGGCTGACATCCTTTTCAATGGAAAGCCCGATATCAGCTATTTGCGTGTAAGAAAAAAGTTGTTCCAGCGGAATTTGTCCGGTAAATTTTACTTTACCGTCCAGTTGATTATCGATTGTAAACTGTTTAAGCTTTTCGAAAATATCACCGATGCCAATGATTACCAGGGTAGATGGGGTTTTGACAAATTTCATAGCCAGGATAGCTTCTTCCAGCCCCCTGTCAATATTGATTGCTCCCTGGTAAAGAATGACCCGGTTTTTATCTGGAATACCCATCTCAGCTTTACGGTTCGTCGAGGTTTTTTCTCTCCGGAATGGAACGTTCCGGATAACTTTGACCGGGATTCCGTATTCTTTCTCATAGATGGAAGCAACCGAATTATTTACGGCATAAACCGATTTTAATTTTGGGAAAATATGATCTTCAATCCTTTTCCAGGCTTTAATTGTTTTCTCTCTTCCGTTCAGTTCGGGAACGCCCCGGAAATATTCATGACAATCGTGAATGTGAGGAATTCTTCGGATGCGGGATGCCAGGAAATTCGCCGGCAGTGAATCGAGGTCGTTGGAAACCAACAGTTCTGCTTTGTGAAACAGGAGAAAGAAAAAAAGGTGGATATTGTATTCTGCGTAAAATTCAGGTCCCTTGAGGAAGAAAAGCTTCATACGTTTCATCCGGTAACTTCTCGGGTGTAAAGGGAGGCTTTGAGGTAAATTCCTTCCTACCAGTAAAGGATCAAAGCCCATTCCGACAAGCGTATTTGCAACGCGGTCGACCCGTTGATCTGTCGTAAGATCATTGGTCACTGAAATAATAACCCTTTTTTTTCTGATATCGCCTGATGATTTTAGGAAGAACATCCTTCCCATGATTCTAGAATACAAATATCGAAAAATCCCGGGTGAAGAGAAAATTCAATTAAATTTGGGGTTATTATATTTTATGATCAGATCTGAGAATTTCTCGTTGAAAAAGCTCAATACCTTTGGACTAGAGGTAAAGAGCCGTTTTTTTTACCAGGCTGGTGAAGAGGGTGAGATTCTGGAATTTTTGGAATCTTATTCTTCGACCCAGGGGCCGTTGCTTATTCTCGGAGGAGGAAGTAACATACTGTTTACCAGTGATTATCCGGGTACTGTTTTGCGGATCTGCACTAAAGGGAGAAAAAAAATCAGCCAGGATCAGGATTTTGTTTATGTTTCCGTCGCTGCAGGGGAAGTGTGGGATGAAATTGTCGATTATTGTGTGGAAAATGGCTGGGGTGGAATGGAAAACCTGTCGCTGATCCCGGGAAATACAGGTGCTGCGCCGGTTCAGAATATCGGAGCTTATGGCATTGAAGCGAAAGATATTCTGTATGAGGTAGAAACCATCGATATTGAAACCGGGAAAAAAAGTACAATTACGGCTGCAGAATGCCGGTTTGGTTACCGGGACAGTATATTCAAGAATGAACTGAAAGGCAGGATTATTATTACTTCTGTAATTTTCCGGCTGCAAAGAGAACCCGTTTTGAACCTTTCTTATGGGAAGATCCGTGAAGAGCTTCTGGCCATGAAAACCGGGTGTCCTGATATCCGGACTGTCCGGCAGGCAGTTATAAATATTCGTAGAAAAAAATTACCTGATCCGGCAGTTCTGGGGAGTGCCGGCAGCTTTTTTAAAAATCCCGTGATCCCGGAGGAAAAATTTCTGGAATTGAAAGACCGTCATCCGGATATTTCCTTTCATCTTCAGGAAAATTGTTTTAAGCTCTCCGCAGCTTGGTTGATTGATCAATGTGGATGGAAAGGAAAAAGATTCGGTGATGCCGGTGTGCACAATCAACAGCCTCTTGTCCTGGTCAACTATGGTCGTGCAACGGGCACTGAAATACTTGAATTATCAGGGAAAATAGTGGATTCTGTGGAAGAGAGGTTTGGAGTAAAGCTGGAAACCGAAGTCAATATCATTTAATCTTCAATGCACCGGTCAACTCTTTTACCGTGTTGACCTTATGTCTCTGCATATAACTTTCAATCCCTTTGATAATTTGTGTTGTGACTGCCGGATTGATGAAATTGGCGGTTCCAACTTCTACTGCAGATGCTCCCGCCAGTAAAAATTCAATTGCATCCGTTGTATTCATGATTCCTCCCATACCGATGACGGGAACATGAACGCACTGGGAGGTTTGCCAAACCATACGCAAGGCAATGGGCTTGATGGCAGGTCCCGATAAACCTCCGGTGACAGTTGAAAGTACAGGTTTTTGTGATTCTGCATCGATGGCCATACCCAGTAAGGTGTTAATCAGGGAAAGTGCATCCGCTCCGGCTCCTTCAACAGCCTTAGCAATTTCTGTAATACTCGTCACATTCGGAGAGAGCTTGACAATAAGGGTTTTCCGGAAAACTTTCCGGACCGATGCAGTGACTTCTGCTGCTATCCTTGGATTTGTACCAAATGCCATTCCACCATGCTTGACATTCGGACAGGAGATGTTCAGCTCAATAGCCGGAATATTATTTAGTTCGTTGATCTTTTCTGCAACCTCAACATATTCTTCAAGAGTGGATCCGGAAACATTAACAACGATAGCCGTATTCAGGTCTTTGATCCGGGGATAAATCTCCTGAACGAAGTGATGCACTCCCTTGTTTTGCAATCCGACTGAGTTCAGCATACCTGAAGGCGTTTCAGCCATCCGGGGATATGGGTTACCGTCGCGGTTGCTGCTGGTAACAGCTTTCACAACCATGCCTCCCAGTTGGCTTACATCCAGGAAATCCAGGTATTCTTCACCATACCCGAATGTTCCCGATGCCGTCATCACCGGATTCTTTAACCTGAGATTGCCGATATTTACGGAAAGATCCAATTATATTTAAGATTTACGATTTATAATTCATTCGTATTAAAAACCGGTCCTTCGGTACATACTCTCTGGTTCCCGTGAATAGTCGGGGTGACGCAGCAGAGGCATACACCAAATCCGCAGGCCATAGTATTTTCTAATGAAACTTCGCAGTCAATACCATGAGTTTTTGAAATTTTACCGATGGCTTTCATCATCGGATCAGGCCCGCAACAATAAATGCGTTCGAAATCAAGCTTTTCTTTACGGAAAATGCTATGCTGTGTGACCAGTCCTTTTTCCCCTTCCGAGCCATCCTCGGTGGTAATTAGTAATTCCCCGTATTGCTGGTACTTTTCCGCTTCAAATATGTCAGCTTTTGTTTTCCAACCGGTCAGGATAATCGGGCGGATCCCCTTTTTGTTTAGTTCCTGTGCCAGGAAAAGCAAAGGAGCCACACCACATCCGCCTCCGGCAAGGAGGACTTTTTTACAATCACCGGTTGTAAAAAAATTTCCCAGCGGATAGATCAGATTGAGTTTATCCAGAATATGAATATGCGACAATGTTTCCGTTCCATGACCTTTGATCTGGATTAACAACCGGATCGATCGGTTTTCCTTATTTACTTCATGGATCGAAAAGGGCCGACGTAAAAAAGTCGACGGGGAATGTTCTACAAGTACCTGAACGAACTGGCCGGGGAATAATCCGGGAAGTTGATCAGGTGACTGGAGTTCCAGGATAAAATGACGTGCATTCAGCCGTATATTCTGAATTACGGTAAAATCCTGGATCAATTTTTTTTCAGGAATCCGGGTCGTTTCGACCTTACTCATTCTTCTTTTGGTTTCCTGGGTTTAGCCGTCTTCTTAGGTTCTCCCGGTTCTTTTTTCTTCTTCTCTTCTTTCTTTTCTCCTTCTTCTTCCTTTATTTCACCTTCTTTTTCTTTGGTATCTGCTTCATCCTCTTTCTTTTCGCTGAAATCGAGGAGATTGTGTTCAAAAAGCAAATTATACCAGGTCAGGATCTTTTTTATATCGGAAGAATAAACTTTTTCTTCGTCGTAATCGGGAACTACTTCAAGAAAGAAATTTTTCAGGGTTTTCCCGTCCGACTTGGGGTCGATGGCAGGTTTCCCTTCTTGTTTTTCATAAATGGCTTTCAGGACGTCCTTCAATGGCTTATCTTCGGAATGGGTAAAAATGGAGATCTCTTCGAGTGAGCTTATTTTTTCGTTTGGAAATGCCGGAATCCGTTTGCCATCAATGAGTGATTCCACAAGCATGGCGTTCTTAAGTTGCGAGACTACTTTAAAAAGGCCGCTTTTACCTGAGATAGACAGAATCTTGCTGAGGTCCATGTTACTTGTTTTTTTTTTACAAAATTAAACAAAATCGATGTGAGTACAAATCATTCGTTATATAACGTATTTTCTTAACGGAGGATTTTAAAATTCTTGTATTCACCAACCCGGAATCCTGTTTTTTTTTCAATTTGATAAAGGATCCTGGAAAGACATGAGAATTTTTTCCGTGTAGGATCGAAAGAAAAGATCCAATTGTGTTTTGCAATCCTGTCGTTCATAACAGCCGGGTGGGTTCCCTTAAAAGATTGCAGGGAATCAATTTCCGAATAATCAAAGGATTCGATCTGAGGTTTGTTTTTTTCCAGCCATTTTTCATCATGCCAGAGGGTATTGAAATAGCTTAGTTTCTCTTTGAATATTTCCGGTGGTCTGACCCAACCGTAATGATACATGTTCAGATCTGTTTTTCTTACTTTTAAAGGCCGGTTTTCAATACGGAATCCCTGGGCATCCCGGTAGGAGCGGATCCTCTTGTCATTACGGATGATACGGACTTCATTCCGGTACCACCGGCGGGAATCTCCAATATAATCATAGGAACCATAAAAATGGTAGTAGTTGAAAAGTAACCCTTCCGTTTCCGGGTCGTCTTTCCATTTTTCCATCTCCCGGATCGCTTCCTGGCACTGGCTTTCATGAAATACTTCATCTCCCTGAATATAAAATGCCCAATCGGCGTCCGGTGATATGGCATCAAAGGCTTTATTGGTTTCAACCGCCAGAACAGCCCCTCCTTCACGCAAAGACTCATCCCAGATGGTGTCGATGATTCGTATCTTCTCTGAACCAATCGAAGTGATCAATTCCCGGGTACCATCATCGGAATTCCCCACGGCGACGACCACTTCGTCGCATACAGGAAGAATAGAACGGATGGACTCAACAATGGGATAATCGAATTTAATGGCATTTCTGACAAGGGTGAATCCACTGATTTTCATAATACTTTTTTCAAAATGTGAGGAGCCCGGTATAGTTCGAGGGATTTATCTTTTTCAGTTCCTTCTTTACACTTGCAGAAACTTTCAGAGAATCAATAAAATCGTGAAGCGTCTTCTGGTCGATTTTTGTTTTTCCTCGCGTCAGTTCCTTCAATGCTTCATAAGGATCAGGGTACTTTTCCCTTCTTAAAATAGTCTGAATGGCTTCGGAAATGACTGCCCAATTGTTGTTCAGATCCTGGTCCAGCTTTTCCTCATTCAGGATCAACTTGTCAAGACCTTTCCGGATAGAATTGAATGCGATCAATGTATGCCCGAGAGGGACACCGATATTCCGGATGACCGTAGAGTCGGTAAGATCCCGTTGCAGTCGCGAAACAGGCAGCTTGGCAGAAAGATGTTCAAAAAGAGCATTAGCTACTCCAAGATTTCCTTCTGCATTCTCAAAATCGATCGGGTTAACTTTATGAGGCATAGTGGAAGATCCTACTTCTCCTTGTTTTACTTTCTGATGGAAATATTCCATGGAGATGTAAGTCCAGCAATCACGGCAAAGATCTATCAGTATGGTGTTAATTCTCTTTAAGTTGTCGAAATAGGCTGAAAGGTTATCATAGTGCTCGATCTGGGTAGTTGTCAAATAACGTTCAAGCCCCAGGGTCTTATCGACAAATACATCGGCGAAATTGATCCAGTCAATTTTGGGATAAGCCACTGCATGAGCATTGAAATTACCTGTTGCCCCTCCGAACTTGGCTGAAAATGGGATCATAGTTAGAAGTTCCATCTGATCGCCAAGCCGTTCGGCAAAAACGAAGAGCTCTTTTCCCATTGTGGTAGGCGATGCCGGTTGCCCGTGTGTATGAGCCAGCATGGGTACCTTCTTCCATTGATGGCTTCTTTCCACCAGCATATTGAAAATATCAAAAACAGCCGGAAAATAATGGTCAAAATGAAAATCCCTCAATGCCAGGGGAAATGCTGTATTGTTAATATCCTGGGAAGTCAATCCGAAATGAATGAATTCACGCCATTCGGAAAGCTTCAGCGTATCAAATTTTTCTTTCAGAAAATATTCGATTGCTTTTACATCATGATTGGTGACTTTCTCAATTTCCTTAACCCGTGCGGCATCATTGCCGGTGAAATTCTTATAGATATTGCGAAGTTTTGTAAAATTGCGGTGATCAAGGTCTTGTAATTGGGGTAAAGGGATTTTACACAGTGCAATAAAGTATTCTACTTCTACTGTGACCCGGTAACGGATAATGGAAGCTTCTGAGAAATAATCCTTCAAAGGAGCGGTAACGCGGGAATATCTTCCATCAATTGGAGATATGGCATTCAATGAGATGTCCATAATATAATGCAGTTATAATGATGAATTATGCTTCTTTTACGTGAGTCAAATGTAATAAATTAAAGATAAATCAAAGGGTATATAAAAATTTGTATTTTTGATCCACCATAAATAGGAACATATGAAAAAGATTTATGCTCTTCTGCTTTTAGCAGGATTTTTAGGAATTTCGGTAACAGGGTTTTCTCAAGCAAGGAAATTTGTTTTACTGGAACATTTTACGCAGGCAAGCTGTTCTCCATGTGCCGCTCAGAATCCATATTTACAGGCTGTTCTGAATGTAAACCGCGGTAATGTGAATCATATCGCCTACCATACTTCATGGCCCGGCGTGGATCCCATGAATGCATATAACAGACCTCAGGTCGCCGACCGTGTAAATTATTACGGAGTTACCGGGGTTCCTGATGTCATTATGCTTGGAAATCAATATGAAGGAGGTCCTACCGGAGTCTCACAGGCCTTGCTGAATACGGCAATGACCGATCATTCTCCAATACGTGTCAGAGTCACGGAAACTTCAGATGGAACAAACCGTACAGCCCATGTGAAAGTTTTTACTCTGGATACGATTCCTTCGGCAAATTACAAGATCCGTGTTGCCGTTGTTGAAAAATGGATCCATTATACTTCAGCTCCCGGAACAAACGGTGAAAAAGATTTTCCGGATGTATTCCGTAAAATGATCCCCAGCACGGCTGGCGATTCATATACTCCCGCAGCGATAGGAGACTCCATAAGTTTTGATTATACCTATGCCCTGGATAAAACAACATGGGATACAACCCAGATTTATTCCATTGCCTTTATTCAGAATGATGCAACAAAAGAAGTAATCAACTCCGGCTCTTCAATCGGCCCGGCATGGGAACTTTATGGCGTGAATGTCCCTTACCAGAACGCAACCTATGGAGATCATAAAACCATTCAGTATAAAATGGCTAACCTTGGAAATACAACAGGCCATTACAGAATTATTTTTAACCCTTCCAAACCCGCCGACTGGACTTCCGGCATTATTATCGACGGAACCAGCTATCCGGATTCAGTGGATGTCACCATTCCTGCAAAAACCATCAAAGATCTTACTCTTGATCTGACAATCGGTGATAAAGCCGGACTCGGGATTTTCAACCTGGCTATGAAGAGCCTCGATGATACCTTATATGATCCACAACAAACAAATGCATATGTGTTTGTTGATCTGAGAGATTTGGTCATCAATAACGACGGCTCCTGGGGAAATGGAAGTGGAAATGCTTCCGATTTCCAGAATTCATACATCAATTCTCTTGTTTATGCTGGTGCAGAACAATATGGTGTGATCAACTCACTTAGTATGCTGAAAGCCAGTCAATATAACTGCCTGAACTCGATCTATAACTTCTGGTTTAACGTCAGCTGGTCATTCCCAAGCCTTACCGATGATAATGTCGCTTTCTTCTCCAGCCGACTGGATGCAGGCCGTAACTTATTTCTCTCCGGACAGGATATCGCATGGGATACTGAAAGTGGTGATGGCTATGGTACTACCAATACTAAAGCATTTTTCACTAATTATATGTGCGCCAAGTATAAAGCCGATGGCTCAACATCCAACAATATGTTGATTCCCAATACGTATGATACTATTTTCGGACAGCTTCCTACAAGCTCTCTGACCAATGTTTACGGATCCGGGAACTTTTATCCGGACGAAATTGACAGCGTGGGCCTTGGTCATAAGATTTTCTTTTACAACACTTCCCATACTAAAAAATGCGGTCTCCGATCAACAAACGGTACATGGAAAGTTGTATATCTTGCACCAAGTCTTGAATTTATCTCGGATACCAATATGCGTAATGAATTCATCAAAACAACACGCGATTGGTTCAATGGATCATTTTTAGGTGTTCCTTCAATCAATGTACCTCAGGATAAATATCTCGGACAAAGCTATCCCAACCCCACCGACCAGATTGCTCAGATCCCGGTGGATAATATCAATAAAGATATGACTTTCCGTCTGCTGGATCTGACCGGCAGAATTCTGAAAACTTCTGAAGTTTTTAGCGGGACAAAGCAAATCACAGTGAATACAGGTTCCCTTGCCAACGGCCTTTATGTCTATCAGCTGGTTGACAGTGGAAGAATACTGGATTCAGGGAAATTACAGGTATTACATAGATAATATTTCTTGTATAACCAATAAAAAGAGGGAGTCTTGAATATATGATTCCCTCTTTTTTTTATTGTTTGATCCTTATTGAGGAAAATGAACTGGAATATGCTGCAAAGAAACCGATGCCCCCGCTGCTTATATTCCCCACTACATTAGCCGGAGGCCCGACGAAAAAAGGAATATTGAAACCCGCTTCCTGTACCTGCGTGATAAAATCATAATATTCTTTCGTAATGCCTGACATCTGAAGTGTGATCAGGTCACCTTCATGAAGTGTTTCCCAATAATGTGAATTATTGATATATACAGCGCCAAGTCCATTAATATAGTTGCCGTTGAAATATTTGTCGTCCGTAACTACGACTTTTGAAATAGAGTCAGTCAGTAATGTATCGTTCCGGTAAACATGGAACATATAATAATTGACTTCATCACCAGGTTCCTGGGCATACACTTTGATTTCCCACATACCGTCTTTCCCATAATCAGGATGAAACAAAACATGGATGGAATCCAGTTTGGGCACATCCATCATCTTGCAGGAAGCTATATATTCTGAAGATCCTCCAATTGCTTCCGGCAGAGTGATATGCAGTGTATATATTTTTCCTGTGACTCCATGAAAAGATGAATCGGTTTCATAAATCCCTGAAATCCCGGGTTTCGTCTCATTCAGTTGAAAGAAAGCATTGCCGTCGCTAATCGAAACCTGTGCATTATTGACCCGAGGAATGGGCTGGTTATAAAAATAATCGGCGGTTTTTGTTAATGTGATTTGATAACGACTGGATGAATTACCGATACTTCCGTCAACCACAAGCCGGGTATAATTTTGTTTAAGGGTGATGTTTACCTTTTCCGTACACGCAGATATAAAGGCCATCAGGAGAATATATAGCGCGATCTTTTTCATTGAAAATGAAAATTAAAGGTTACGGAAGGGACAATCCCAAAAAGATAGATCTTCTCAGCATAAGTCTTATCCGGATCCTGTTCGTCCTGCAAAAAATTGATTGCCCAGGTATTATGACGATTGTAAACATTATAGACCGAAAGATCGAGATCCCACCGGAATCTTCTTCCGGGTTTTTCTTTACTGTTGAAAGCTACACTAAGGTCCAGACGGTGATAATCCGGAAAACGGTATGCGTTCCGGTCGGAGTAAATAGGGATTATTTTTCCACCGATTAAAGCACGCCCGGTAGGGAATGTTACGGCTGACCCGGTTGCATATACCCAATTGGCAGAGACGGAAAACCGTTTGCTGATTAAATAATTTGCAACCACAGCCAGGTTATGCGGCTTATCATAGGGGGCGGGATAAGGATTTCCATTGTTGATCTCAGCAATTTTCCGAAAAGTCCTCGACCATGTATAACTAATCCATCCGTTCAGTTTCTTCTCATTCAGCCGGATGAGAAATTCCGCTCCGTACGACCAGGCTTTACCGATCCTGAGTTCTCCATCCAGCTTGGGATTCAGAATCAAATCAGCATGATCCTTAAAATCCACAACATGATTCATGATTTTATAAAAGCCTTCCGCAGAGGTTTCAATCTTGTTATTCCTGAAATTCCTGAAATAGCCTATGGCAAACTGATTGGCATTCTGCGGTTTAATGTTTGGAGAAGCTGGAAACCAGACATCCAGCGGAGTACCTATGGTCGAATTCTGGGCAAGTTGAAGGAACTGTAAAGTTCTTGAATAGCTTGCTTTTATTGAATTCTCATCATTAATGGCATACAAAAGGCCTAACCGGGGTTCAAGCCCGGCATAGGTGTTATAAATGATTCCGGTACGGTAAACCGATGAATCTTGCGCTATATATGCTGAATTATAATGGTAAACTGTTCCCGGGCCGATATTTTGGAATATGGATAATCGCAAACCATATTTCAGGATCCAGTGTGATCCAACCTTTTGTTCATTACTCGCATAGATTCCGCTTTCAACAGAATTATTTTCTGGGACACTGACTTCGTTCAGAGATGTTTCCGCACCGGTTCCCCTTGCTTTGCCCGGGTAAATCATATGATATATGACCGAGGCTCCAAACCGGAAGGTGTTTCCTGTATTGATATAATAGCTGAAATCGCCCTTCATTCCAAGATCCCGGAGATTTGACGTCCAGTCGAAAGAAGAGCTTTCCCCTTCGGGAGTTCCGATGAAATACTGATAATTACTGTAAAGAGCGATAAAATTTGCAAAAAGTCTCTTGGTGAATAGATGGTTCCACCGGAGAGTTGAAGTCTGGTTTCCCCAGTTCATCCGGGCAAAGTTGTTCTTGAAAACATCCCTGCCGAAGTATCCTGAAAGGAAAAGTGAATTATTATCGTCAATCCTGTAATTCAGTTTGGCATTGAAATCATAGAAATATAGCTGATTGTGATGCAGATCTGCGTTCTTTGCCATTCCAAGGAACAGGTCGGCATAAGTTCTTCGTCCGCTGACAATAAAAGATATTTTGTCTTTTTTGATGGGACCTTCCACCGTAAGCCTGGAAGAAATAAGCCCGATTCCTCCGGTTACCTCATATCCTTTTGAATTCCCTTCATTCATGTGAATATCGAGTACAGATGAAAGCCTTCCGCCATATACAGGAGGGATATCTCCTTTGAATAGTTTAACATCCCTGACGGCATCGTTATTAAAAACCGAGAAAAGCCCCATGAGATGGGATGCATTGTACACGGTAGCATCATCCAACAGGATAAGGTTCTGATCCGGTGCTCCGCCACGGACACTGAATCCGTTAGTTCCCTCACTGACAGTTTGTACGCCGGGCAGCAGCTGAATGGCCTTGAGAACATCCACCTCTCCCATGAGCGCCGGAATCTTCTCAATGGTCTTAATATCCATTCGGAAAGTGCTCATTTCAGCGCGTGTAACATTCCGGTCATTCCGCTCACTGGTGACCTCAATCTCTTTCAGCGTTTCCTGTTTGGGAGCCAGCTCGATGTTTAACGTCTTATTTTCCAGGAGACTGATTTTCTGTTCTTCCGATACAAATCCTATAAATGAAAAAAACAGAGTGTAATCTCCGGAAGGAAGAGTGAGGGAATAGTTTCCATAAACATCTGTGGCCGTACCGGTTTTTAATTCATTAACGTAAACAGTTGCTCCAATGAGCGCTTCCCCGTTGAATTTATCCCTGACTTTTCCACTGATTGTATGCCGTTTCCCGGGACCGTTTACTGGAGTAAATCCGGTCAAAAGGATGAACATTGCGAGCAAAACCGGGATAAAGTATTTCATTCGGATGAATGTGAATTTTTAACTCATCAGGGTCTGATAACGTTGAATTCTCCGTTCTCATTCAGCTTGATAATCCTGGAAGGCTTGACTTCATGCAGTATGTCATGATAAAGCCCGACGACATAATCCACCTGCTGAGAGATTTCCGGAGAAACACAGCGAAAAACAAGGGGTGCAGGTTCACCGGAAATATTGGCGGAAGTGGAAACAATCGGCTTTCCAAGAATTGTTATTAGCTTTTTACAGAAATCATCCCTGACGATCCGGATGGCAATCGAACCATCCGGCGCTATGACATTTGGCGCCAGGTTCCGTGCTTTAGGATAAATAATGGTAAGTGGCTTATCAACATTACTCATCAGATCCCGGGCAATTTCAGGAAAGGTTTCTACATAATTTTGGATTTCTTCCAATGATGCCAGTAAAATGATGAGGCTTTTGGATTCACTTCTCTTCTTTATCCGGTAAATTTTTTCTACTGCCTTTGCATCGGTTGCATCGCATCCGATACCCCAGATCGTATCGGTTGGATATAATAAAGTTCCTCCTTTTCTTAGGATTTCGATTGATTTAGCAATTTCAAGTTCAAACTGACTATTCATCGTAACATACTTCTTAACAATGCAAATTTACACTTTTTCACCTGGGGCAGGGGAGAAAATCTGGGATCAAAGTAAGTCTGTCAACCGTGAAACCGATATAGAAAGGGCGCAACGGAAGTGTTTCTCAGGGCAGGTTCGGTATCCGTGAAGCCCACATGGGCGGCAGGATAATTTTTCATCCGTTTCAATAATGTTTGACCGGTTGGATAAAGGTCCAAATCCGAAATCCGGAACAGTGGAGCAATAAATTACTGTAACAGGGGCATCTACGGATGACGCCAGGTGCATGGGAGCAGAATCGTTGGTGTAATTCATCCGGGCATTTTTCATGAGAGCTGCCGAAGCAAGGAGACTAAGCTTCCCGGCAAGACTGATGGCTCCGGAATGCCCCGATTTTTTAATGATCCGGTCGCATAAGCTTTCATCTTCCCGCGACCCTAACAGAAATATTTTCGCATCCGGAGAAATTGTCCGGATAAAATCGATCCATTTTTCCTCCGGAAATTGTTTGGTGAACCAGAGTGAAGCAGGAGAAATAGTATAATAGCGTCCTTGCGCGTATTTCAGAGCTATTGTTTCATCAGCTTGACCTGGATAAAGACGCGGTAACTGTCCGGATGAATCTGTCAACGGTTCAATGAGACTCAAGTTTCTGACTGTTTCATGAATTCCATTCCCGATGGGATGATGGATCCTGTGAGTAAAGAAAAAGGAGAACGGATTTTTCTTGAAACCAATCCGGATCTTTGATCCGGAAAAAGCCGTCAGAAAACCCGTTGATGCAAACCGCTGCATATTAATAACAGCATCATACTTTGTTTTTCGGATCTCCCGGGCCAGTTGAAAAAGACGTGAATATTTTTTCTCTTTCTTATCCCAGACAATCACCCGGTTTAAAAAAGGATGCCCGGTAAAGAGTGTATCATTCCCCTTTTTGACCAAAATGTCAATAGCCACATCGGGAAAAAATCTGTGAAGCTTTTCTATGACCGGAGTGGCAAGTATCACATCCCCTATGGATGCAGTTTGAATGACCAGGAAAGAGTGCATTAAAAGATTTATGATTTACGATTTATCAAACGGGTACGTCAAATTCACGGAGTGCCTGATTCAGTGAAGTTTTCCGGTCGGTAGATTCTTTTCTCTTCCCGATGATCAGTGCGCAGGGAACTGAATATATTCCTGCCGGAAATTTTTTAGGTATGGAACCCGGGATGACGACTGAGCGGGGGGGGATCACACCACGCGATTCTATCGGCACCGACCCGCTTACATCCAGAATATGAGTGGATGCAGTGAGAACTACATTGGCGCCCAGAACAGCTTCATGTTCCACAATTACTCCTTCCACGATAATGCATCTCGAACCGATGAAACAATCGTCTTCGATGATAACGGGAGCAGCCTGAAGAGGTTCCAGAACCCCTCCGATTCCGACTCCTCCGGCCAGATGGACATTTTTTCCGATTTGTGCACAGGATCCGACAGTCGCCCACGTATCTACCATTGAACCGCTGTCAACATAAGCTCCAATATTAACATAGGATGGCATCAGTATCACGCCTTTTCCTAAATAGGAACCATATCGCGCCAATGCTTGAGGAACGACACGGACACCCAGTTTGTCGAAGTTTTTTTTCAGGGGAATTTTATCCAGATATTCAAATGGCCCGACTTCCAGGGTTACCATATGCTGAATCGAAAAATAAAGAAGGACTGCCTTTTTGATCCATTCATTTACGACCCACGCTCCATCTGCCTTTTCGGCAACGCGCAGCAACCCTTTATCAAGATGATCTATCACCTCCCGGATTGCCTGCTGAACTTCTTTATCGCTCAGCATTTCCCGGTTTTCCCATGCTTGTTCTGTCAGGGTTTTTAATTTCGGATTCATCTTAAACGAATATGAGTCAAAAGTACACATTTTATATGATTCATTTCCTTCAAACATTCTTTGTAACTTTGCAAAGAAATAGATTTTATGGGTAGGATTCTGGCAATTGATTATGGAAGGAAACGGGTCGGATTGGCGGTCACTGATGAATTGAAAATGATCGCTACCGCACTGGATACGGTTTCTGCAGTTGACCTTTTGGATTATCTGAAAAAATATGTTTCTGAGAATAAGGTCGAATGCTTTGTGGTTGGAGAACCCAAACAAATGAATAACCTGCCATCCGAATCGGAAATCTATATTCAGCCTTTCCTCCGGAAACTTCGGAAAGAATTTCCGGATATTCCGGTGAAAAGGACTGATGAACGCTTTACTTCTCTGATCGCTACCCGGGCTATCCGTGAATCCGGTCTGAAAAAAAAGGACAGGCAAAATAAAGCACTGGTTGATAAAATGAGTGCAGTCCTTATTCTTCAGTCCTATATGGAAAGTATTTAATGTTATTACTTTTTAAATTTTTAATTTATAATTAGATATAGAATGTTTCTTCCAATTGTTGCTTACGGGCATCCAATATTGAAAAAAGTTGCCCAAAATATTGATCCTTCCTATCCTGATTTTAAGGAATTCATTGCAGACCTTTGGGAAACA
>JAUZOW010000150.1 GCA_030706225.1 Bacteroidota bacterium
AAATGGCCATCCTTAATCCCTGCTTGTATCCCGATGTCTGAATACAAGCAAAATAAATCCAGGTTATTCTTCCCCAGAAACCAGATAGAAAGAATAGGCAATAAAAGTACAAAAAAGGATGATATTGTAAACCAACTATCGGTGACTACTATTCCGGAGATATCCATAAAAAGGTTCAGATAGGTTGAAAAAGAGATTTACTAGATGTCTATAAAACAACGATATAAAAAATGCTACTTCGAAAAGAAGTTTTCCACTCTTAAAAGTTTATTAGACTTTTCTAAACATTCATTCTATAACAACCACATTTTAGATTTTTATCCAAAATGATTTTAGTATGATTCTTTAAGTCTTTTGCATCTAAAGTCATTAATTTTTTCAGTGAACAAATATAAGTAAAAAATTCAATAAATGTCAAATCTTTAAAAAAAAATTTCATAAAACCAGAATTGCAAATAAGATAGTGTTATAATGTAGATATTCAGGTTAATAAGTATAGATATTCATTTTCCCAAACAATACTCTGGCATGACAAGTCGTAACACGTGACGCGTTACAGATCGTGACGCGTGACGCGAAAAATCGTGACGCGTGACAAGAAAAAAAAGTTCCAGGTTTCAGGTTTCAAAGTTTCACAGTTTCGCTATTTCGCTATTTCACGCGAGGGTGCAAGGGGGAGGGAAAATAATTTTATGAATTTAACTTTCTTTGGTTGCCACCGTTAAACAAAAAAAGGTCTCTATTAATACAACGGATTGTTAATGATTTCATATGTCGTTAACCTCTCAAAATTTCAAAATGCAACCTCTACGAGGTTGATGTTTCAAGTGATTACCGCATCGCCTACCATAATGGATCCTCTACGAGGATACATTATTTTTCCAGGAACTAAATTTTCTATTCCTGCGGCATCTTTTATTACTTCGTGACCGTAACAAATCGTGACGCGTAAAGATCCTCGGAGAGGATCCATAACAGTAGCATGAAGGTGACCACGACAAATATTCCCCCTCCCGGAAGGAGATTAATTTGCAACAAAATCATCTCACGGGAGGGGGTCAGGGGGAGGGAAAGTCGTGACGCGTGACACGAAAATGCCACATCCGGCATTATACGTAAATAGTATCTTTGCAGTTTATACCACTAAATCATGTTAAAGCATTTTACTCCGGTACTTTTGCTTCTCGCCCTCGTTTCCTGCCGTACACTGAAAATCGAACGGCCTCCGGAATCATATAACGAACCTGTTTTTTCCACACAATATTCTGATTTGAATATCCCTGTCGAAGTTCGCGTGGAAACCATTGAAAAAATGATTAACAGGCAACTTCCGGGTGTTCTGTATAATGATAACAGTTTTGAAAACAATGATCATGATAACCTGATGCTCCGGGCCTGGAAAAAGGACAACATCCGGATTCAGGTTGAAGGAAATGTGATTTATTACCAGGTACCGATAGAAGTCTGGATTAAAAAGCGGATCAGCCTGGGCATGTTCGGGTCGGATACACGCGAGGTTTCCGGCGCTATTTTCCTAAAGTACAAAACCCGGATAGCCATAAATAAGGACTGGACACTTTCTTTTACAACTCTTCCCGATGGGTATCAATGGATACGTACACCACAGATTAAAATCGGTCCGGTGGACATACCCTTACCATATATCTCGGATATCCTGCTGAATGCAAACCAGTCGATCATAACGAAAGGCATTGACAATGCTTTGAAATCATCATTTGACCTTCGTACCAATGTTCAGGATATTTGGAACAAGATTCAGGAACCGATAAACATTTCAGATGATCCACAGTTATGGGTGAAAGTTACTCCTGACGGCATCAGCACTATTCCGCTGCAAGGTTCATCCGGAAAAATCCGGCAGGTTATCGGAGTCAAAGCTGCAATAAGACTTTTCTGGGGTGATGAGCCTTCCGATTCCGTTAACAGTCAGCTTCCCGACCTGAAAATAACCAGTCGCCTGGATGATTCGTTTATTCTGAATGGAATGATCGGCGTCCCAATGAATAAAGCCAACGAAATCGTAAAAAAAGAGCTGAAAGGATACCGGATGGTTCAGGGCAGGTATGCCATAACCGTGCAGGATATCTCCCTTTTCGGAAGCGGCGATAATCTTATCATTGCCGTTAATACTTCAGGAGATCTGAACGGAACGGTTTATCTTTCAGGGAAACCTTATTATGAAGCTGATTCAAAGTCAATTAAAGTTCAGGACCTGGATTTTGATATCCGGACGAAAAATGTCCTGATCCGGTCGGCTTCCTGGATTTTCCACCACGGATTGATCAATTCCATCCAATCGAAAATGGAATTACCGGTAGGCGACCAGCTCGAACAAACCCGGAATCAAGTATCTTCATATCTCGAAAATAACGGGAAATTGGAAATGTTCCAAATTTCCGGGTCGGTAAACGACCTTTCCATAAGTAATATACAGATTACCAGAAGTGCCATCAATGCGGTGTTCAGGCTGAAAGGGAAGATTATGGTGAAAGTAGAGTAGAAGAATAAAAATTTAAACACTAATTTTGCCTCGTTTTATAATCTGACTCTCATGACTGAAGACTTAGTTTCTAAGGGAAGAAGCGGGAAAAAAAGTTCTTTCATTCCCATTGCGATTATCGGTGCTCTTTTCTTTATTTTCGGATTTGTTACCTGGCTGAACGGAATTCTGATTCCATATTTGAAGATTGCCTGCCAGCTCAGTAATTTCCAGGCTCTTTTTGTTGCTTTTGCTTTCTATATTTCTTATACGATCATGGCATTACCTTCCTCCTGGGTGCTTAAAAAGACCGGATTTCATAATGGAATTATGGTCGGCCTCTGGATTATGGCATTCGGAACCCTAATGTTTATTCCTGCTGCCATGACGCGTACCTATGGAATTTTCCTTACCGGCTTGTTTATTATGGGAACCGGCCTTGCTATTCTGCAAACGGCCGTTAATCCATATATTACAATTATTGGCCCCAGGGAAAGTGCAGCCAAGAGGATCAGTATTATGGGAATATGCAATAAGATCGCCGGAGCTGTTGCTCCTTTGATTTTAGCCTATTTCATTCTCAGCGACGGGGATGCTTTTCTGAAAAGTCTTCAGGGCATGGATGCCATTGCCCGTGAAACGGCACTTAACGGTTTGGCTCACCGTGTGATCGCTCCGTATGCAGTCATGACGGTCGTCCTGTTTCTCCTGGGAATCGGAGTTCGTCTTGCTCCGTTACCTGAAGTGGAAGAAGAGCAGGATGAGGAAGCTTTAAACGGCGAACTGAAAGCCAAAAAGACAATTTTTGATTTTCCACAGCTGATTTTGGGAGTCATTGCACTTTTCTTTTATGTCGGGGCTGAAGTCATTGCAGGGGATACGATCATCCGTTACGGGATTTCGATCGGAATACCGATCAGCTCGGCAAGAGCATTTACTACAATGACTCTTGTCTCAATGGTCGTGGGATATATTTTCTGGATCATGCTTATCCCGAAAGTATTTTCCCAGCATCGTGCTTTACAGATTTCGGTGGTACTGGGGATTCTTTTTGCATTGGGAGCCTTGTTCACACAGGGTATCACTTCTGTTTATTTTATTGCCGCATTAGGGTTTGCCAATGCCATTTGCTGGCCTGCTATCTGGCCGCTTGCCATTCATGATCTGGGCAGGTTTCTGAAAACCGGAAGCGCATTGCTCATCATGGCAATAGCCGGTGGTGCTATTCTGCCTCTTCTCTGGGGATACCTTTCAGATCTCTGGTCTTCACATCAGGCATATTGGGTACTTATTCCCTGTTATCTCATCATTGGATATTTTGCGACCTACGGATATAAACTTCGTTCCTGGAAATAATGAAACCAACATTGGTAGTGCTGGCGGCGGGTATCGGCAGCCGCTATGGCGGACTCAAGCAGCTTGACCCGCTGGGACCCTCGGGGGAAACCATCGTCGATTATTCGGTATATGACGCCATCCGTGCCGGATTCGGAAAGGTGATCTTCGTAATTAAAAAAGCGATTGAAAAAGACTTTAATGAGGTTTTTATCAGGAAGCTGAAAGATAAAATTCCTGTTGATTACGTTTTTCAGGAAATTGATATGATACCGGCAGGAATCCGCTTAAATCCGGAACGTAAAAAGCCTTGGGGAACCGGGCATGCCGTTCTTGTTGCAAAAGAAAAGGTCCATGAACCCTTTGCTGTAATCAATTCTGATGATTTTTACGGCCGAAGTGCGTATGAATCGGTAGTAAAATTCTATTCAAACTGGTCACCGGAAATGGAAAACCGGTATTGCATGGTGGGTTACAAGATCGGAAATACTCTTTCGGAGAATGGCAGTGTTTCGCGCGGTGTTTGTATAACCAATGACGACGGCTATCTTGTGGGAGTTACCGAGCGGACAAAAATCAAACAAATCCCGGAAGGGATTGCATTCAGGGATGAAAAAGACCAGCCGGTTTTTCTTTCTCCCGAAACGGTTGTTTCCATGAATATCTGGGGGTTTACACCTTCCTTTTTCGGATTTCTGGAAATGGGATTTGAAGATTTTATATCAAAAAATGCCAGCAATCCCAAAGCGGAATATTTTATACCGGGAATTGTTAACGACCTGGTAAATTCGGGCAAAGCAACCGTAAAAATCCTTTCAAGCCATGACAAATGGTTTGGGGTAACCTACCGGGAAGACCGGGAAATGGTTGTTAACAGCTTTAAACGACTTGTAAAGCAGGGTATTTATCCGGAGTCTCTCTGGAAATAGTTTCCAGCTGCCTCAATATTCTTATTCCCCTTACGTTTACATAAAAAATGGCTTATTTTTGCATTATAAAAGACTGTAACGTATGAAAAAACAATCTCTTCAACCTATCCGCCAGATTCTTGCCGGAGTATTATTATTCTTTGTTGTAGCTTCACTTTATCCTTCCGGTGCTTCCGCACAGGTGATGAATGAAACAACAAAGAAAAAGATCAGTGTCGGAGTGGGAATGTTCACGGATATCTGGATGGACATGTCATCCGGGAATGTGCAATCGGGAGTAAAAAGCCGGACCATAAATCAGGGAGTCGATCTTTTAGCGACTTATAACATTCCTTTCGGGAAAAGCCCTCTCAGCTTTGCCATTGGTTTGGGATTGGATTGCCATAATCTTTATGGGAATTTTCTTGTTGACAGCTATTCCGATTCCACAAAATTTATCAAGATCCCCGATACGATCAAATACAAAAAAAGCAAGTTAACAATCACGTATCTCACAGTACCTATTGAATTCCGTTGGAAAACCCAAAGTATGCTAACCTTTGCCGTTGGGTTTAAAGGTGGAATGCTGCTTGGAAGCGGAACAAAATATGTCGGCGACGATTATATTTTTGACAAGGAAGGGCAGATGCGGGTGAAATTTAAAAAAGTCAAAAATCTGGAGCAATTCACTTACGGTCCGACGATCAGGTTCGGCTACCGGTGGATCAACATCAATGCCCAGTATATGCTTTCAAGCATTTTTAATAAAAACAATACTCCGGAAATGTATCCCATCTCGATCGGGATTATTCTGATGCCTTTCTGATCAGATCAGGCAAAATATGATAAACATTACGGCAGCTCCTGCAAGAAATCCGGAATAAATCTCGGAAGGCTTGTGGGAGTTTAATTTTAAGCGGGCGGTACCGATGATGCCGACTATAGCAATCGTTACGGATACAGGCCAGAACATATCGAACCCGAAGCTGATAACCAGTCCGAATAACATTCCCAGGCATCCTCCCCAACCTAACATGTGAAGGCTGATTTTATAATAAAAGGAAATGATTAAAGCGACCACTGAAAGTAATGTAGCGCCCAGCATATAAAAATTAAAGAAGAGGGAAGCGGTGATCCCTTTCATTACGTAATAAGTGATATAATACAAGATCGCCATGGTAAGAAGAGGATAGATCCGCTCTTCGCGCTGGTTAAGGAAAAATGACCGAACCAGGTTTCTG
>JAUZOW010000151.1 GCA_030706225.1 Bacteroidota bacterium
AGAAACCTGATAAAAGAACTTTAGATACCAAAAGGAAACAGCAGAATGAATTTACTTCTTCCTGTTTACAAATGTACATTTGTAAACTTATTATTTACATGAGTGAATTTTCCCCTATTTTATTTTAACCAGGGAAACGGATGCAGAAACGCCGGAAGAGAGAAAATGTAAGATATAAAAACCGGGATGGAGATCATCCAGACCATCGATCCGGATGTTATTTTCACCTGAGGTCAACTGGATATTTTTCTGAAAAACGATCTTTCCCATTTCATCGTAAAAGAAAACTTCCCCCTCTCCTGCCATTCCGGAATGAATATGAAGAAAAATATCGTTTGAGAACGGGTTCGGCCAAATGGTCAGTGCTTCCGTCTTTTTGTCATTAACGGATAAAATCTGTAGTGCTTTTACAAAATTCGGAATTCCATATCCGGTCAGGGTATCGGGTGTTGCGTAATGATCGGCACTTTTTTCGATCGCACGCAGAAGATGAAAATGATCGATCTGAGGCATTGCCTGCCAGAGACAGGCAACCAATCCGGCCATAATGGGAGAAGAAAAAGAGGTTCCCGAGCCGGTCGAAATCCTCCCGAAGGTAGAATATATGATTGCATCTTCACCTTGCGCAGCTACATTAGGTTTCACGTAAGTTGTATCGATCCTGCCGTGCGAGCTGAACCATGCATAATTCCTTGATGAATCGACCGCAGCAATAGCCAGGACTTCCGTAGCATCAGCCGGAGCGCTTACACAGTGCCAATATTCACTGCCTCCTTCGTTCCCTGCACTGCAAACGACTGCAATACCACGCTGACCAGCCATGTTTGCACCACGGGAGACAGGAGTGGTATAGCCATTCATATCATCACAGGTGTGATTCTGGGAAGAATCGTTGAATGTGGAATAGCCCAGCGATGAATTGATAACATCTGCACCTACGCTATCTGCAAATTCCGCTGCACTAACCCAGTTGTATTCCTCAATAATATACTCTGAATTAACATCTTCCGAACGAAGAAGCCAATATTTTGCCATCGGCGCCGTACCAATCAAGCTATCCGGAATATTCCCTCCCATTGTCGAAAGGACTGACATTCCATGCGATGCTCCGATAAAAATATTTCCTCCCGGAGTAACAAAATCACGAGTTCCCAGGATCTGTCCGCGTGCCCAAAGACTGTCAAAAGCATGGAATTTATCCACTTTATAAAATCCACCGTCGAGAATAGCGATCACTTTTCCATTCCCACGGTATCCCATCGAATGCAACCCATCCCCGTTAAGCATATGTATCTGATTATACGAAACCCCATAACGGAAACCATTTGACGGATTCAGAGGAACCGTCGATGGTTGCAACGGTTCCGTCACCAAATTCTCAATCCGGAACTTATCCACCACCGGAGAAGAAGAAAAGCTTATACCTTTATTTTTTATAACTTTTTTAACGAAAGGCAACTTCTCAATCGAATCAATCAGGGATGGCATAGGAGTATATACCGTAACACCATTGAACCATTTCGTCACCGTGAGCACCTGTACCCCGGTAGCAGCAATCTGATTAATATACTGAGGGTTTACCGGAAGGTCATCTTCCGTTATGGCCAGATATTCACGATTCCGGCGATCAATGGCTCTCTGGGAAAGAAATTCCCGGGGCTTATCAATAGAATAAGGTGTTCCGCTTTTATCGGTGAATTCAATAAAGTATTTATCGGGAGCGACCTGGCTATAGCCTGAAATGATAGTGAAAAACGCAAAGATTGACAGGATTTTTCTCATTTTTTCTGATAAATTTGTGATAAAATTACAAAATCCGAAATATGTTCTCAGAAAAAGATCTGCAGTCTATAGAATCTAAAGGAATACGGATAAATGAGGTAGAGAAGCAACTGGATCGTTTCCGGAGCGGATTTCCTTTTCTTCAGATGTTGCGGGCAGCAGCACCGGGTGATGGCATTCTTGCCCCTGATAATCAGGAAAAAGAAAAATACCGCAAATATTTCGAGGATTTAAAATCAAACCTGGAAATCGTAAAATTCGTTCCGGCTTCCGGAGCAGCTTCCCGGATGTTCAAGCATTTATTTGAATTCAGGGATTCCTTTTCGGGTTCTCCGGAAGATACAGAAAATTATACGAATGACCAGGAATTCAATTCGGTATATTATTTTTTTACCCATCTTTCTTCCTTCCCGTTTTACGAAGAGTTGAAAGCGCTTCTTCAAAAAAGAGGAATTTCTGTTGATGAAGCCGTCGAAAACAATAATTTCATTCCTGTTCTGGACGCCCTTCTTGATGAAACCGGGATGAACTATGCCGGTTTGCCCAAAGCGCTCCTCTCCTTTCACAGGTATCCCGACGGAAACCGTACACCAATGGAAGAGCACATGGTGGAAGCTGCACGTTATGCATTAGATCCTTCAGATACTGCCCGGATACATTTTACCATCTCTCCGGAACACCGGGAAAAATTCAATCAAAAGATTAAAGAAGTACAGGGGAAATATGAATCCCTGTTCAATATCCGTTACGAAATTACTTCTTCCATCCAGGAACCTGCCACGGATACCCTTGCCGTTGATATCAACAACCAGCCTTTCCGGAAAAATGATGGTTCACTCGTCTTTCGTCCTGCCGGGCATGGAGCGCTGCTCCGTAACCTGAACCGGCTGGATTCCGACCTGATCTTTATAAAAAATATTGATAACGTCGTTCCCGACCGTCTTAAAGAGGTCACCTATGAATATAAAGAACTCTTAGGCGGTTATCTCCTGTGGATTCGCGACAAGATCTTCGAATTCCTCCGGAAAATAGAAGAATGCGATATCCCGGAAGAAGAGATCCAGGCAATGGCAGAATTTGCAAGGACCAAGGCCAATATTTCCCTTCCGCCTGCTTTTGCTTATCGTGAGAAAAGCTCCAGGATCCTTTCGTTGAAACAATTGCTGAACCGTCCGATACGGGTTTGTGGAATGGTTAAAAATGAAGGAGAACCGGGAGGAGGACCTTTCTGGGTTTTGGATAACCAATGGGAAGAATCTCTCCAGATCATTGAACCCCCTCAGGTTGACATTAAAGCGCCGGAACAAGCCAAGATTTTTAGCCAGTCATCTCACTTCAACCCGGTCGACCTGGTTTGCTGTATCCGGGATTACAAAGGAAATAAATTCAACCTTGCGGATTTTGTAGATGAATCCTCCGGACTGATCAGCCAGAAATCCGCCGGTGGCAAGATCCTTAAAGCTTTGGAACTTCCGGGTTTGTGGAACGGCTCCATGGCCGGCTGGATTTCCATCTTTATCGAAGTCCCGATCATTACCTTCAATCCTGTTAAAACTATTAACGATTTGCTGAGAAAAGAACATCAATGAAACGGATTAATATTTTCCTCTTCCTTCTTGCCGGGATCTGCTTCCCGTTTAAACTTTCTGCCCAGGATTATGACATACGTTTTAAAATCCATGGACTGCACGATACCGTATGCCTCCTGGCCAACTATTATGGAAGCGGGACATATATCAAAGATACGCTGAAAGTGGATGCATCAGGAAAATTTTCCTACCATGCACCGGCGGGTTTTCCACGAGGAGTTTATATTATCGTGCTCAATGACAAGAATTTTTTCGAACTGATCATCAATAATGACCGGAAATTCAGCATGGAAACCGAAAGAGGTAACCTTATCGGAGCTATGAAGATAACTTCTTCTCCTGAAAACAAGCTGTTTTACGAATACATGGAGTACAACCGGGTTCGGTACGGTGATCTCCAGAAACTTCAAAACCGCCTGAAGACTTCCGGGAAAAAGGATTCAGCTGATATGGAAGGTCAGATCCGGGATATTAACAAAGATATCATCCGGTACAAGCTGGATATGGCACAAAAAAATCCATCCTCCTTTATGGCTTTTATGATCCATGCCATGCAGGAACCCGAAGTCCCGGAAGCCCCTGTCCTTCCCAATGGCAGAAGAGATTCCACGTTTTTTTATAAATATTTCAAAGCCCATTTCTGGGACGGAACCGATTTCACGGACGACCGTCTTCTCCGGACACCTGTATTCAGTACCAAGCTGACAAGATATTTCGACCAGATTCTCATCCAGAACACCGATACCCTGATTAAGGAATGTGACCGTTTGATTGCGTTGTCGAAGCCAAATTCTGATATGTTCAAATACATGGTATGGTTTATGACCAGTCATTATGAGACATCGGAAATCATGGGATTTGACCGGATATTTGTCCATATTATTGACACCTATTATGCCACAGGCCAGGCTACCTGGGTCAATCGTACGGTTCTGGAAAATATTCTCAGGAAAGCAAACCGGATCCGGCCTTTGCTCATCGGAGAAACCGCGCCGAACATGATCATGCTGGATACCAACAACCACCTGGTTTCCATGAATTCCATCGTATCCCGGTACCTGATCCTTCTTTTCTGGGATCCCGACTGTGGACATTGTGAACAGGAGCTTCCAAAGCTCAAATCCATATATGACCGTCTGAAAGAGACGATGGGGCTGGAGATCTTTGCGGTATGTTCAGATTCCTCGATGGTAAAATGGAAGAACGCGATCATCAAAAAAAAGATGAGTTGGATAAATGTCGACGGTCCCCGGACGATTACCGGAGATTATCATGAATTGTACGATATAACCACCACCCCCGTCATTTACATTCTTAACGAAAAGAAGCAAATTATTGCCAAGAATCTTCCGGTAGAGAGGATCGAAGATTTTTTGCAAAACTTTGAACGATTGAAAAAAGGAAGATAGGGAGATAAAAAAAAGGCGTCTCACCTTTGCGAAACGCCCTAAATACTTCTATATTTTAAAAACAATTTCTATTTCTATGCGATAGCTGCATCCACAACAGCCTTGAATGCATCGGGATGGTTCATGGCAAGGTCGGCCAGTGTTTTCCGGTTAAGATGGATATTTTTTTCATCAAGTTTAGCCATAAATACGGAGTATGACAATCCATGTAAACGTGCTCCGGCATTAATACGGGTAACCCAGAGACCTCTGAAACTGCGTTTTTTAGCCCGGCGATCGCGATATGCGTAAGTCAGACCTTTTTCTAATGAATTTTTTGCAACGGTCAGAACATTTTTTCTCCTTCCGAACTGACCACGTGTCAGCTTCAGAACTTTTTTCCTTCTGGCTCTTGAAGCGACAGTATTAACTGATCTTGGCATAATTTTTCTTTTTTTGGATCAGCGGTCTTTCGACCCTTTCAGCTGATCACAAGTTAAACATTTAATAAACTACCACTGAAGCATTTCCTTGACGTTCTTTTCGTCGGCTTTGTCGACAAGACCGGAATGCGTAAGATTACGTTTCCGTTTGGTTGTCTTTTTGGTCAGGATGTGGCTTTTATAAGCATGCTTCCTTTTGATTTTACCGGTGCCGGTCAGATCGAATCTCTTTTTGGCAGCGGATTTCGACTTCATTTTTGGCATTGTGTTCCTATATTGAATTAAAAAACTATTTCTTCGGTGTAATGATCATGATCATTCTTTTTCCTTCCAGTCGAGGCATCTGTTCGATCTTTCCGTATTCGATGATAGCTTCGGCAAATTTCAGAAGGATAATTTCCCCTTTATCTTTATAAATAATGGAACGCCCTTTAAACAGAACATCCACTTTAACTTTAGCTCCATCTTTCAGAAAACGGATTGCATGATTTAATTTGAAATTAAAATCATGTTCATCGGTATTCGGCCCCAGTCGGATTTCTTTAACGACCACCTTGGCTGTTTTAGCCTTAATCTCTTTTTGCTTTCTCTTCAGTTCATAAAGAAATTTCTTATAATCGACCACTTTACAAACCGGAGGATTGGCTGTCGGAGAGATTTCAACCAGGTCAAGACCCAGGTTCTCCGCTATACTAAGGGCTTCCCGGATATTATATATACCTTGTGTAATATTTTCACCTACCACACGTACGACAGG
>JAUZOW010000152.1 GCA_030706225.1 Bacteroidota bacterium
TGCTTGCCTTAGCCGGAAGTCTGCTTTTTCCCTTGAGTGTTCACTCACAGGAGGATGCCGAAGGAAGTAAGGATCCTGCCTTGTTCAGCAGGATGCCGGGTTACCATATTTACCGATATGATGACCTGCAGTTTGACCGGTATGAGTTCAAAACGGGACCCGATAAGAACCAGGTTGTTGAAGGTCATCATCTTTTTATCGTGTATGATCCGAATGATAATATCCAGATCCCGAGTCCTCTTCAGATCGGGAGGAATTATATCAATGCAGCCAAATCGGTTGGTGGGCAGATGGTTTACGAATATCATGACCCGGGAGAGGACGTGGTGGTTAAAGTCGTAAAGAACGGTGCTGAGACCTGGGCGTATATCAATGCCAACGGCAATGGCTCTTACTCCATTCATCTCATCGAAAAAGAGGCTATGAAACAGGATGTAGTGGCAGATGCGTCGGCATTGGGGAAAAGCATCCGGGAAACAGGGAAAGCATTGCTTTACGGGATATACTTTGATGTCAACAAATCAGATATCAAGCCGGAATCAAAGTCCTCGCTGGACGAAATTGCAAAGCTTCTGACAAATGACCCCTCTTTGAAGCTTTTTGTGGTGGGACATACCGATAATACCGGGATGTTTGACGCCAATATGAAATTGTCGCAGGACAGGGCTGCTGCTGTTGTCAACGCCCTTGTCAATACTTACAGGATCTCCATATCAAGGCTGAAGGCCTGGGGCGATGGCCCTACAGCTCCCGTTGCAAGCAACGATACTGAAGAAGGAAAGATGCTCAACCGGAGGGTGGAGTTGGTGAAACAATAGGAGCCTTTGTTTCCTGATTAGTTCCTAAAAGTGCATCCAGTAAACTTATTGCTGAACCGAAAAAGATTCTGGCATGAAAGTTAGGATTTATGGGTTCACGGAATGTTCAGATTTCAGCAGATAAAAAAAATCTGAATTGGACGTAACGGTATGAACTATTTTTCCAGCCGACCAACTTTTTTTCGATCTTACGTTCCATAAAATGTATTCTGAATTACATAATTGGTTCCTAAAGATGAAAATATAGATTCAAATTCTTTCCAGCTCTTCCATAAGGGCACTTCGCATAGGATACTTTCCTTGCAATTGCTTTATCAACTCTTCTGCCTGTGTTGCCGCACCGATCTTTTTCATTCTCCGGATAAAACGGGTGGCCTCCTAGTAATGGTTCCTGTCGGCATGGCGCTCTACAAGTTCTATTATCCTTCGCCGGTAAATATCGGAAAGCTCCTCAGGATACAGGTTAGCCAGATACTTTTCATATTCCTGGATACCCTGAAGTGTGAAGTTCCTTTCACAGACTTCCAGCAATGTCTTCCACCGTTCCTCCTCTATACATATCCAGGCTAAAAAATGGGAGTCACTCCATCTTCCCACGTCAGAAAGTTGCTTTATCAAATCATCAATAAAAGATGACCATTTGTTTGCATCCACCTCCGATTTCAGGATCTTATAATAATGGCCGTGATCACGATTGGGCTTGAATAAAAGATAGCGGGCCCGCGCAATAACTTCTTTCTGGTCCTTTTGCTTCAGGGCAATCTTCAATAGCCAGTCCACCCAGTCGTCTGCCAGTCCCGGTTTGTCTTTCTGATCCTGCTGAATCCCTTCTTGTGCAATCTCTTTTGCCTTTTCCAGATTGCCATTATCCATAGCCCTTTTTATTGCCTGTCCCCTGAAAGCCGGGTTTTTCATATTACTGGCTTCAAACTCTTCCGCTTCCGCATTTCGCCCACTTTTCCTGAGAATGGTCGATATAATTTCCTGGACACGTTCCTCCTCGTATTCAGAAAAGGGCACTGATTCAATCAGATTCAACAGGATTGAAGCTTCTTTTTCCCCCTTCATCACTTCGGCTGCAATAGACATCATATGCAAGTCCCAGTCCCATCCTTCAAACAGTCTTTTTTTTACAGTCGTTAAGGTGTAGTCAAAAAGCCATTTCCGGTTTTCTTCCGGAAGATCTTTCGCTGCAGCCTGGTAAAGGAGCTCTATGGCTTCTTGAATATTTCCGCCGATGTCCCCGTCGCTGTCATCGGCAAACTGCAGAGCCTTGACCATCTCTTCCAGCACTGCAGAGGAGATAAACAAGGCCGTCTGATAATTCCGCAATTCAAGGTGTTTCCTTGAGTTTACCAGCATATTAAACACTGCTTTCCCCACTGCTGCGGTCTTGTTCCATTCGATATAGCCTCCCCGGCCTTTTGATGATTGTAAGATTGCTTTAACTTGTTGTGCATAAACCGCTTTCGATTCCCCCTCCAGATAACGGGTGAATTGAGCTATAAAAATCCTTCGGAATGATGGATCCCGGAGACACTGTTCACGGATAAAATCTGTCTGGAGTTCAGGCGATAGATGATTCAATATCTCATCGACCTGCTCTGCGACAGTTTTTCGTCCTTTCTGAATCCCTTTCTTCCTTGATGAAGCAGAAGAGTTTTTTTTCTTATGCTTTTGAAGTCCCAGCGATTCTTCCTGCAAGGCAAATAAAAGCGCAGCAACATGCTTGCAAACCGGCCCCATGTCGTAGGGGCAGGTACAGGAGTAATCTGTCACTTTCCTGTCCTGAACAGTGACCGTCACCCGGTAGGGTTCAGATCCTTGAACAGTGGTTTCAAAACATCCGGGTGATAATTCTTCGGGTTCTTCCACTCGTCCCTGCCAGAAATAATTTAACCCTCTTTTCAAGATGGTTTCGTCGATGATCTGTTCGAACTGATCTAAGGGAATATTCATGGTGTCTTAGTTTTAAAATTGATGGAAAGGAGTCTTATGATATCATTCCGGTTTATTTTTTTCTTTTTTCCATTCAAGGTGAGTGCAAGATCTTCTTTGTCTGCAGGATTTACAAGCGCGGTTGCCACAAGGTCATAACCAGGGGAAAGTACATGCCCCGTACCGGGAATATTTCAGGATCGCCTTTGCCACTTGCGCGCCATGATATTTGTTCTCAGTCAGACGTTCTGAAAACTGGCACATGTCTTCCATATGCAACTTTCCCGTTTTTACACGATCAATTCTTTTGGAAATACAGGCAAGACTTCCTGACTGAAGACGTATAAGGCTGTGAGGAATCACCCTTACGGAAAATCGTATGAGTAGTGGCAGATTGCGGATTCTTACTTGTCAGATTGTTACGCCGTTCGAGCGGGCTACAAACCTTTACATTTACCACATTGGCTGCCATACTTATACAAAATTTTAGCGGTTGTTATTGATTTTTTTCATCAAATAGCCATATAATTTATTCATTTTGGAGGTATGATTTTCATATAATAATGGTTTATAAGAAATTGCTTTTTCAACATCATTATCTGTAATTCCTAAATGTTTTAATACCTCTGAGTAATTCATTGGCTTTTCATCAATTTTATCAGCCTCAAACAACCTGTTTGCGTGTTCTCGTGTAATTTCATCTCGTCTGATCATATTGCTGTACTGGCATTTTCTTCGCTCATAACCATATATTTTATTCCGAATATAATTTGTTAAGGGTTCTGCAATACAGTCTAAATGTTTTGAATATTCCCTATTTGTTTCATCTTGCCATCCTAACTCTCTTTTTATGATTTCTCCCATTTGTTTATCCGTCGGATTGTCTAAATAAAACAAAGGACTGACTTCTTTACTGAATTTTCCTGTCAGTTTATAAAAAGAATGAAGAAACATATTTAGATTTGGGAAAATAAGAAAATCATTTATTTGTTTTTTAGTAAGATTATTCGCAATTTTCATTATGTATTTAAATCTTGTGATATCTTGAATTGAGTCAGGCAAAAAAGAATCATTTTCCAAAGGAGACGTACCGTATAAAATAATAGGAATCGAATAGTCCGTAGCAACTTTTAATACATTAGCCTTAGTACCAATATCGCAGGCTCCACAAATATCTCCTGTATATTTTAACATGTTTTGATAAACCTTTTTTTGGATAGCAAAATCAGGTTTGCAGAAAATATGTTTAACTTTTGTTAATTTAATTGCACGATCGATGTTGTCCAAAGCAAGCTGACTAAACAACCCATTATCATAAGTCATTGCCAAAACATTCAATTTATATACATTAACAGCCAGATGTAATATATAAGTACTGTCTTTCCCTCCACTTAAAGGAACAAGCGCATCGTATTCTTTATTTTTGTTTTTGGCAGCCTGAAAAATATCTATCAAAGCATTTTCGCCAATCGGTTTAAAACTTTTATTTGAGGAACACAGGGAACAAACATCCTTATCATTGAATGTTATTTGAGGATAGTTTTCGTCAAGAAGACATTTTTTGCATGTTTTCATATGAAATCAATAGGTTGTATGGTGTGGTTAAATAATTGCTTGAACAAATGTATTGTATTTAATGGCAAAATCAATAAAAAGTGAGGTTTTTTTGATAATGCCGCTACTCAGAATCTTATGATATAATTTTTAAGATTAAATTGGATTTATAAATTGTCTATATTTGAATTCTATATTTCTCCTGAAGCAACCTTCAAAAATTAAGATATGAAAGCAACTATTCTTATCCTGATTTCCGGCGTGCTCCTTTTCTTGTCCGGATGTAAAAAAGACAACGATACATCGAATAACTCTTTGTCCAGGTCTAACCTGAAAATTACCATCTCTGACTTTCAGCAAATAAATGATGGCATTAAGATTTCCTGGTCGAAACTGAAGGTCAGTAATTTTCAGGGATATTATATCATCAGGAGGAATTATAAAGCGACGGATACGACACTCTACAACTATTACGAAATCATTGAATCGATACCTGATTTCTCCACCACTACTTTCACAGATGTGAATGTGCCGACCGATTCTTATCTGGAGTATCAGGTCGTAGGACGGTTTTACGATTCCATATCTCATGTTACTCAAACTATATATAGCAATGTTAAGTCATTGGAAAGACCGGAAATGAGGAAATTCAGATTTAATCCGAAAGACGTACTTCAGGATCTTGCAAATCACAGGCTTTATGTGATTGATAATGACAGCGGGAAAATCAGTATTCTGGATTATTCTTCAAGAAAGATCAGCCATCAGATTTTTACTTTTGCCACACTTGGATTCAGTTCACTCGGGACTTTCAACGGCAAGGAAGAACTTTATGTTCCGCGAAATGATGGATGGATCTACATTTATGATGCAAACACGCTGGAGAAAACAGATCAGATCAAAACCGGAATAAAATGTTATTCGGTCATTTATAATAACGGCAAACTCTTTGTTGTTGCCGATACTTCATATTACAATTATGCTATGAAAGTATTTGACCGTGCAGGGAAGAACTTAATTACCTTTACAGGACTTACGGAAGGACCCGAGCATCTCGCGCTGGTTCCGGGAAGTAATACCAAACTTTTCGGGATTGGAGACTATAACTTATTCTCCTTTGAATATGATGCTAACGGGCATTACATCAGCTGGAGTGATGTTTATTCCAACCTATCCAACTATACCTACCGGGCTTTTGAAACGTTCCCTAATGGTCAGGGGCTCATCACTTCAAAAACCGGCTCAATTTATTCAAATTCACTGAACCTTGTGCAAAATCTCCCTTACGGGGATAATGAATATTCTGCATTTACATTTAATTCCCCTTTGACTTCATTGTTCGCTGGTTGTTCCAACTACAAACATGTTGTCGAATATGCCTGTCCCGGATATTCGGAATTGAAAACCTATCCTTGCAATGGGTATCCGGCTGCAGTCTTTTTTGATGCCGGGAATCTTATTGTTCTCAGCAGCGTTTACAGCTCTTCCTGGTATAGTGATCCTGCAGATTATTATCTTGAGTCGATACCGGTAGTTACAAAAAAGTGAATTCGTGACAGAAAAA
>JAUZOW010000153.1 GCA_030706225.1 Bacteroidota bacterium
ACAGATCAACATGAGCCGGTAATCCAGTTCCTGAGGAGAAACAAGATTCGTAGGAAGTTGAGCAGTGATCTTTTTCTTGAAATTGAAATCCATGGAGACCCAGGAACCATTAGGGTCTTCTTTCCGGTAAAAATAGGTGTATTTATCGTTGGAAATACCCAGTGCCCATTTTTGAAATTCTTCAGAGCCAAAAAGCTTAAGCATTTCATCGGGAGTATATCCCATTGAATATAAACCTCCAATGATAGCGCCTACCGATGTTCCAGCTATACAATCAATTGGAATCTGATTTTCTTCCAGTGCCCTGATGACACCTATGTGAGCGGCGCCTTTAGAGGCGCCGCCACTTAAAACCAAGGCTACCTTCTGCCCGTCACTGATCACCGGTACGAACAGCAGGCAAATAAAAATCGCAAAAATGAAATATTGTATCTCTCTCCGGATTTGCATGATGAACGGTATAAAGGTTCAAACTTACGCAAAAGGGAGTTAATGACAAATCAATTCCGTCATACTTTTTCCAATGCCTGTCTGAGATCGGCAATGATGTCCTCTGCATCTTCAATACCGATGGAAAGCCTTACCAGGTCATCGGTAATACCGCCTTCTTTCTTGGCTTCGGCCGGTACCTTCGAATGTGTCATAGAGGCTGGATGTTCAATCAGGGTTTCGATTCCACCCAGAGAAACAGCCAGTACACAGAAATGAACGTTATTCATAAGCTTACGCCCTGCTTCCAGACCACCTTTTAATCCAAAGCTCATCATAGCTCCGGGACCCGACATCATCGTCTTTGCAAGTTCATACTGAGGATGGGATTTTAATCCGGGATACATTACCCAACCTACTTTAGGATGTGATTCCAGAAATTCAGCAACTTTTATTGCATTCTGCTGTGCTCTTTCCACACGGATTCCTAATGTTTTCAGGCCTCTGCGGGTCAGATATGCCTGATGGGGATCCATATTGCTACCCACGTTGATCATGACTGTACGCATCTTTTTGTACAAATCTTCCGTACCTGCGATCACAATTCCACCGACAATGTCAGCATGCCCGTTGATAAATTTGGTCATGGAATGTAACACAATATCAGCTCCCAAATCCAACGGTTTTTGAATATAAGGGCTGCAGAAAGTATTGTCAACACAAACCGGAATATTATGGCTGTGAGCCAATTTACAGATGGTTGGAACATCGGAGATACCAATGGTAGGATTGGCGGGCGTTTCCAGATAAATCAATGCAGTATTGGAACGAATGGCTTTTTTTACGTTTTCAATATCGGTGGTATCAATATAGCTGGCTTCAACTCCAAACTGTGCATATACACTTTCAATCACACCACGGGAAGAACCATAGACAGCATTATGGCTGACAATATGCTTTCCGGCTCCGAGAAAAGTCTGGTAAACAAGATTGACAGCACTCATCCCTGATGAAGTGGCAATTCCACCAAATCCGTTTTCCAAATCAGCAACAGTCCGTTCCAGATCATTTATAGTTGGATTTCCAAGCCGGGTATAAATATATCCGTCGGATTCTCCGGCAAAACATTTGGCACCTTCTTCTGCACTTTCAAAAGAAAAAGTGGAAGTCTGATAGATTGGAGTAATAACACTTCCCAATGGATCTTTGTGTCCTCCTCCATGAATGAGTCGGGAATTAAATCCCTGTTTATTCGGTTTCATCTTTCTTTAATGTTAGATTTGTTTATTGTCGTGATTAAATACCCGCCTGTCGCACAACATGAATGGCATAAGTGATTTTGTCAGAAAGGTGTCGTTTTACAGCACATAAGGAAGCTGCATTGATCACCGCGGATTCGTATTTTTCAGGAAAGTTATCCGGAACATGAATAGTTATATCAAAATGATCAACCATCTTTATTTCCCTGTTAAAGTTGTAATCCATGTCAAGCGTGATATTATTGACAGGGATTCCCCTTGAATCACAGAATGTTTGAACATATACTCCGGCACAGGTTGCAAGAGAGGCCAGAAAAAGTGAAAAAGGTTCCGGTGCAGTGCCTTCTCCGCCGGATCGAATATTCTGATCAGTTTTGATAGTAAATTCGTTAATCTTTGCGTTAACTTTTTTTCCACCATCAAAATTCACTTCAATAGGCATAGATTTTTTGCTTTTTACAAAGTTAACTGTGCAAAGGTAGAAAATTATTCCCATCCTGTTTTTTCAAATTAATTGGGACTATAATGAATTCAACCAGAATTTTTATGGTTTTGTCGATTCTACTTTTCGTTGACACAGGTTTCTGTTTATTTTTGTTCTTCTTTTTTAACTAGACTCTCCAAAACATGTTCTTATGAGAAAAATTCTTTTCACATTGCTTGCGTCCTGGATGGCATTTTCATTATATGCACAGGATGAAGCTCGTTTAATGCGCTTCCCGGCTATTCACGGAAATCAAATTGTATTTACGTATGCCGGTGATCTTTATACGGTTGATAAATCGGGTGGGTTGGCAAGGAAACTGACCAACGATGAAACAGGTTATGAAATGTTTGCCCGGTTTTCCCCTGATGGTAAACAGCTTGCGTTTACCGGACAGTACGACGGAAATACAGAAGTTTTTGTGATCCCTTCGGAAGGAGGTTCACCCCGCCGTCTGACATTTTCAGCAACTCTGGGTCGTGATGATATTTCCGATCGTATGGGGCCGAATAATATTGTTATGACCTGGCGGGATAATGATAATATCGTATTCCGTTCAAGAAAACAATCTTTCAATGATTTCATCGGACAACTCTTCCTGGTCAATACAAAAGGCGGATTGGCTGAAGAACTTCCTCTCCCAAGCGGTGGTTTTTGCAGCTATTCCCCTGACCTTTCCAAATTGGCTTACAACAGGGTATTTCGCGAATTCCGCACATGGAAATATTATAAAGGTGGAATGGCAGACGATATCTGGATCTATGATTTTAAAACCAAACAGGTTGAAAATATCACCAATAATCCTGCTCAGGATATTTTCCCGATGTGGACGGGTGATAAAATCTATTTCTGCAGCG
Source organism: Bacteroidota bacterium (assembly GCA_030706225.1). Taxonomy (GTDB): domain Bacteria; phylum Bacteroidota; class Bacteroidia; order Bacteroidales; family FEN-979; genus JAUZOW01. Next base: position 3,030 of record JAUZOW010000153.1, read on the forward strand.
ACCGCGACCGTACTATGAACCTTTTCGTGTACGATTTGAAAACAAAACAGACTACCAAAGTCACGAATTTTACCGACTATGATATCAAATTTCCGTCGCTTGGCGATCAGGATATTGTTTTCGAAAATGGCGGATTCATCTATACTTTCAATCTTGCAACCCAGAAATTACAGAAAGTAACGATCCGGATTGCCAATGATCTGATTACCGGACGTAACCAAACGAAAGATGCCAGTAAATTTATCAACACTTTTTCTGTCTCTCCCGACGGGAAAAGAGTGACCTTTGAAGGACGTGGCGATGTCTGGACCGTTCCTGCTAAAACAGGGATCACCAAGAATCTTACCCAAACCTCCGGTATTCACGAACGGAATGTGAACTGGTCACCCGATGGCAAATACATCGCTTTCATCTCGGATAAAACAGGAGAAGACGAAATTTACATCATGAATCAGGATGGGAATTCGGAACCTCAGCAGATTACAAAGAATGCAGATACCTATAAATATGATCCCATCTGGTCACCCGACAGTAAGAAACTTCTCTGGGCTGATAAAATGCTCAGACTTCAGTATGTCAATATCGATACAAAGGATGTTGTACAAGTAGATAACTCGAAAGACTGGGAATTTTCAGATTTCTGCTGGTCGCCCGATAGCAAATGGATTGCTTATGCAAAGGTCGATTATAAAGCGGAAACCATGATCTATATGTACGAACTGGCTACTGCTAAAAAAACTCCTGTGACTGAAGGTTGGTATGCTTCTGCAAATCCTGCTTTCAGCAACGATGGTAAATATCTGTTCTTTACCTCCAACCGGGATTTTAATCCGACATACAGCTGGACAGAATGGAATCATGCTTATACCGATATGACTAAGGTTTACTTTGTGACGTTGGATAAAAGCACCCCAAATCCTTTTCGTCCTGAAAATGACGAAGTAAGTGTCCAGAAAGAAGAAAAACAGGTAGCCAAGAAAGAAGAAAATAAATCAGCAAAAAAAGAAGGAAAGAAAGAAGCTTCACCGGAATCAAAGGATATAAAAGTTGATCTGGATGGAATTATTGGCAGAATCGTTGTCCTGCCGGTTGATGCAGGGTCTTATTATAGTGTTAAATCTGTTGATGATAATGTCTATTATGTTAAAGGAGGAAGAGGCGATCGGCCTTCCCTGATGGTATTCAACCTGAAGGATAAGAAAGAATCCCCGGTCGGCGACTTCGCCAATTTTGAAATCACAGCGGATGGCAAAAAAATGCTTGTTCAGTCAGGACCGAAATTTGCGGTTATTGATTTGCCTCGTGGAAAAACTGAAATAAGAGACTGGATGGATCTTTCCAATATGAAAGTCAGGGTTGATCTGAAAGCGGAATGGAATCAGATCTATCATGAAGCGTGGCGGGAAATGAAATATTTCTATTTCTCTCCCACAATGTCAGGTGTCGACTGGTCAGCCATCCAGAAGAAATATGAACCTTTGCTTCCATACGTAAACAACCGTCATGACCTGAATTATATTTTAGGTGAAATGGTTTCAGAACTCTCTACCGGTCATTCTTATGTGGAAGGAGGTGATCGTCCGATGCCTGCCCGTATCAAACAGGGTTTGCTTGGCGCTAAAATATCCCGCGATGCTTCCGGGTACTATAAAATCGACAAAATCCTGAAAGGAGAAAATTGGACTTCAAATGTACGGTCACCATTGACCGAACTGGGCGTCAATGTTAAAGAAGGCGATTATATTATTGAAGTGAACGGTAAGTCGACCAAGGACATGAATGATATTTTTGAATCTCTCGTAAATACGGCAGATCAGCAGGTTGAGCTGACGGTTAACGAAAAATCTTCAGTCGAAGGCGCTCATAAAACCATCGTAGTTCCTATAGATGATGAATCCCAATTGTATTACTTCAACTGGGTACGTGAAAATATCCGTAAAGTAAATGAAGCAACCAACGGACAGGTTGGATACATTCATATTCCAGATATGGGTCCGGAAGGGCTGAATGAATTTGTGAAATATTTCTATCCTCAGCTCAGCAAACGAGCATTGATCATTGATGATCGCGGTAATGGCGGCGGAAATGTTTCTCCGATGATCATTGAACGTCTGAACCGTGAAATGACGATGATTGAAATGAGCCGGAATACGGAAGGACGTCCGGGACGTCTGGATATGGAATGGGGTCCGAAATGTCTGCTGATCAATCAATATTCTGCATCCGACGGAGATTTGTTCCCCTATCAGTTCAAAAAACTGAAAATCGGAAAAGAAATCGGTACCCGTACCTGGGGAGGTGTTGTCGGAATCCGTGGAATTCTCCCGTTTGTTGACGGTGGTGGAATCCGCAGGCCGGAATTCGCTCCTTATGATAATGAAGGTAAAACCTGGATTATTGAAGGTCATGGAGTTGAACCGGATATCTATGTGGATAACGACCCTGCCAAAGAATATGCAGGCGAAGACCAACAGCTTAACAAGGCGATTGATGAAATGCTGAATGAACTTAAGAATTGGCCAAAAGAATTACCTTCAGCACCACCTTATCCCGATAAAACAAAGTAAAAGAATAACGAATTACCAAAAAGAGGGTGGCTCAAAAGGCCACCTTCTTTTTTTTGCGCTCAGGCCGCGTGATAATCGTGACGCGTGACGCGTGACGCGAAAAAGTTGACTGTTTTTGGTCAACATATTTCAGGCACTGACAGTTTCAGAGTTTCAGAGTTTCACTGTTTCACAGTTTTGCTATTTCGTGATTATGACGCAAAACCGCTATCCTCGGAGAGGATCCATAACGATAGCATGAAGGTAACCACGACAAATAT
>JAUZOW010000154.1 GCA_030706225.1 Bacteroidota bacterium
ACTCTGAATAGCACAGAGAGAATAATCAGGCAGATAAACTTTTTCATGTTCATGAATTTTTTGAGATAAAAATTTGTTTCCCAAAAGTATCATCGACATAAATAAACAGGATAAATAATCCAAGTACATTCTAGGGATTTGGGTAGAAAAACACAGGGACATTAGCAGGACATTTTTTTACAATAAACTGAATGTCCGATGATTGATATTTTGACTTCGATTAAAAGCGGGAAAGGTAGTTGGTAAGATCGATATCGATATTTGTCAGATTAAAATGCTTCCTTAAACGGGTTCTGGCTTTCATCACACTTTCATTATTCAAATGCATTATCTCAGATATCTCTTTGGTATTCAGGCCCAAACGAAGCAGAGAACAAAGCCTTTTCTCTTTTAGCGTCAGGTCAGGATATGCCTTTAATAGATTTTGTAAGAACTCCGGATGAACTCCAAGAAACTCTTTTTCAAACAGTTCCCACATATCACTCTTTAAACTGTATCGCAACTCATTGATCACATCATCAATCTTGTTGGGGAGTTCCTTTGGCACAGTATGCTGAATTTTTGTTAATGTATGGATAACATTTGAAATCAGGTTGTTGTGCTGTCCCTGAATAAGAATGCTGTTGGTAAGTTCCCTCGACTTTAATTCCACCTCCTGAGTCAATCCGACATTTTTTTCCATCAGGTTATTAATGGTCAACTGTTTTTGAATATTCCTTAAACGATAGATATACAATAACATAGAAGCCAGTAGACCCATTAAAAGGAAAATCAGAATGAAAATATAAAAGAGCACCTTTTGCCTTTTCATCTTCTGTGTACTGATTATCTGCTCCTGGTTAAACTTCATTTTCAGATCAGCCATATCCGTTTTTTGACGCAACCGGTTCTGATAAATAATATCTTTCAGTACAATATATTGATCCACATATTGCAGGGCTTCCTTTAGTCTATGTTGATTTTTATAAACCGAATACCTGTTGTTCAATGCGAAAAGCTTTTCTTCATAATTCATATTTGCCGTCCCAGTTAAGATCGCAGAATCTGAATAGGAAAAAAAGCTTGAAGTATCTTTTTTAGATAAATAGAACAAAGACAGTTCGTTATAGATTTCAGGAAATATTCTTTTAAATTGGGTTTTTCGGGCAATTTCCAAACTCCGGGTAAAATAGTAAAAGCCGGAGTCAGATTTTCCTTCCTGAAAGTACATAATCCCTATATTCATATAGGGATATGTCAGTAAACGCTTGTTTTTACAATTGTTAGCTATTTCAACTGCATGTAAATAGTACTTCCGCGCCAAATCAGTCTTTTTTTGTAAATAATAAAATCTCCCAATATTCTGAACCAGTGTCGACAATGCAGAATCCTGGGACTGGTGTGCGGTAATTTCCAGGGCAAGCGCCAGTCTCATATTTTCAAGTGCCTTATCATTAAACTTGTTCGTGATATTAATAAGAGCCTTCAGATTATAAATTCTGGCTAAAATCTGAGGATTTTGAGTTTTTTTTGCATGTTCCAATGCCACTTCATTCAATTCCTCGCAAAGCCCGATATCTGAATTTTTATACAGAATTGCCATCATGTAATAGGCATTGGCAATTCCTTCTTCATACTTATTTTGCTTGGAAATGGCTAATGCCGTCGAAATATATGATTCGGCTCTTTTGACATCAGAATCTATATAAAGATTTACCAGTTTGAGAAGAATATCCACTTTGGTGGTATCTTCTTTTGCAGCAACCAATTTAAGCAACAAACTATCCGCATTATCTTCTGATGATCTGATCGGTACTCCGACAAATAACGCAATCATCAGAATGTATATCAGATACCTCCTCTTTGATCTTCCGGTCATACTGTTTATCTTTCTTATGCAGGAGAATTTATCATTCAAACAAGGGGCAAAGATAGACAAAGTCAAATCAATCTGAAATAGCAAGACCGTTGCATTTGTGCATGTAAGCAATCTGAAACGCTGATACGCTTGAACCCATTCCGGGAGAGGAAATTCGGATCAATCAAAAAAAAAGGAGGTGGCCTTTTGAGCCACCTCCTTTCAAACTAACAAAAGACAACATTATCTGTTCACAAGGAATTTTTTGATAATCTGATTATCCGTCGTCTTTAAGACAACTGTATAGAGTCCGCTGGAAACCGGACGAATGTCGATGGTTTTCTGCATTGTGCCGTTTACCGTAAAGGATTCCGACTGATAGACCTGAACACCGATGTTGTTGTAAATTCCCAGTGTAAAGGACTGTGCTGCCGGACTGGAGATGGAAACCGTAAAGCTTCCGTCGTTCGGTACCGGGTAAATGCTGAATCCTGCCGAATGTATGTCGTTGATTCCAAGCATGATGTAATAAATATGATTGGATGTATCCGACGGACAATTGTTCGTTGTTACTACATCCCAGTATGTTCCGGTAGCTGCAGGGTTATAATCCTGGTTGGTTGCACCGGTTAAGATGTTTCCATCCAGGTACCACTGGTTGCCATTGGCCACATTGCTGTGAAGGGTGGTACCTACAAGTGTAATCACTGGTGCCGCCGGTACTGCGTTTATCGTCACCGTCATCGAGCTGACAGGTCCGTTTCCGCAGGAATTGCCTGCAAAGACAGTAACTGCTCCTGTGGATGCCGTTGCTGAAAAGTCAACTGTAATGGAATTGGTGTTATTCCCTGATACAATGGTTGCTCCCGTGGGAACCGTCCATGTATAGGTCGTAGCACCCGTGATCGGTTCTACAGAATATACGATTCCGCTTTCGCCCTGGCATACATTTGCCGGACCGGTGATGTTACCCGGTGTTCCGGGAAGTGAGGTTACCGTTACCGTCAATGCCGGTGATGTCGTACCATTGCCGCAAAGATTGTTACCATAAACCGTAATGTCACCTGAACTTGCGTTGGCTGCATAATCAACTGTGATGGCGTTGGTCCCTGCTCCCGAGGCAATCGTTGCTCCGGCAGGAAGGGTCCATACATAATAGGCTGCATTGGTGATCGGTGCACAGGAATAGGCAACTCCTGTAGTTCCACCGCAAACCGTCGTGATTCCTGTAATGGTACCCGCTGCTCCCGGTACTGAATTTACCGTTACCGGGAATGAAGTAGCTGTTAATGCTGAGCATCCGAAGGAATTAGCATAGTTCACACTGATTGTCTGTGAACCCGGCTGATTCCAGGTTACCTGAATACTCGAAGTACCCTGTCCGGCCACAAGCGTTCCACCCGCTGAAACTGTCCAGTTGTAACCCGACATACCTGTTTGGGTTGTATAAGTGATAGAACCGGAATTTGCACAAAGATCAGAAGGACCGGAAATCGTCGGAACTGGCAGAGTATCCACGGTTACAGCAAGGGTTGTCGGCGTTAAAGCGTCGCATCCGCTGGCATTGTTATAATTTACACTGATTGTCTGAGCGCCCGCGTTATTCCAGGTAACTATGATGGAGGAGGTACCAAGTCCGGAAGTTATGGTTCCGCCTTGGGAAATTGTCCATACATAACTGCTCATTCCGGCATCTGTCGTGTAGGTATTCGTTGTAGAATGCTGGCAGGCAGTTGCAGATCCTGTAAGGGTCGGTGTCGGTACGGCATGAACGGTTACGTTATATACGAACGGTGTGCTTAAGGAGCAGTTGTACTGGTTACTGTAGTTTACAGATACGGTCTGCGGACCGACTGTATTCCAGGTAACGGTAATGCTGCTGGTTCCAAGCCCTGAAGTGATCGTACCACCGGCAGAAATATTCCATTCGTAGTTGGAATTTCCTGTCTGTGTGGTATAGATATATCCGGTGACTCCGGCACAGGTTGAGCTCGGTCCGCTGATGGTTACCGTCGGTTCCACACAATTGGTCGTAAATACCTGATCCTGTCCGTAAACAGTTCCGGCAATGTTTGAACCTGCACAACGGTAATGGTAAGTGGCATTCACCTGTAAACCGCTTAAGTTGGCGGCTACCGATGTTGCGTTCATCCCGTTTACTGTCGATGGAGATGCAGCAATAATACTTCCATAGGCTGTGGTCAGTCCGTACTGGAAGAAAACATTGGTCGCTGCATTATTGGCGGTTACGGTTCCGTTCAGCTGTGCTGAGTTGGATCCGATGGAGGTCGGAAGATTAGTGATTACAGCCGGAAGAATTGCCGGGGTTGTAAAGGTCATGTCAATGCCGTAGCTTGTTCCACCTACGTTAACTCCTTTAATTCTGAAATGATACGTTGCATTGGGTAATAATCCCGTAAGTGCAACCATTTCCGAATTGGTTATCGTATCGGATATGGAAACAGGAGATGCATTTACTTCTGTACCATAGCTGGTTGTAAGACCGTATTCAAAAGTAACGGTTGTGGCAGAAACGTTTGCATTGGCTGTCCCGTGAAGGGTAGCGGTCGTTGCTGTAATATTGGTTGCTGCCAGGGTCACTACCGTCGGAGGTGCTGCCGGTGTGGTAAATGTGAAATCACGTCCGTAGAAATTAACGCCGGCCGGTGTCACACCGTGTGCGCGGAAATGATAGGTAGTCAGATAAGCCAGGTTGCTCAGGTTTGCGCTGACGGCATGATTGGTCGTATCTGTCACTGAATTCGGGGTAGCATTCGTCGTTGAACCGTAAGCAGTGGTTAAACCGTAATCAAAGGTTACAGTTGTTGCAACACTATGGGCATTGGCCATCCCGTTAATTACAGCCGAATTGTAAAGAACATTGGTTGCTGAATCCGTCACAATGTAAGGATCCAGGCCAAAGTTGATTGCACCCTGATCCGGAGGATTCGAACGAAGGTTACCGTAAAAATCCGTCGGGACAGAAGCCAGGTAATATCCCTTGTTATTGAGGGAATCCTTGGTAGGTACCAGAGTTGTCGGGCTATTGAAAACCGGGTCCATCACGATGGATGCAGAATCCTTTAATGTAGCTGTTTGCCATTGTGCCAGCGTATACTGGTTGCCGGACTGATATCCGATGAATGCATTGGGTCCGTCAATGTAATAATCGTTGTGATCGAGCTTTGTAAAGACGGAGGTCGCTCCTGCATTGTAAATAGCATAGGAAGTGATGTTCGGATTGGCAGAAACAGGTTGGGCTGAATTCTTAAAGATATTATCCTGGAAATCCAGCTGGGTAATATTATTGTTGTTGATATTTATACAAGCGGAATAGGTAGTACTCGTCCCACTCATGATGTTACCGGAAATATAAAATGTGTTGTGATACAAATGAATATTACCGCCGGTTCCGATCATGATACAGAAAGGTTTAGCTTTACTGGCGATATTGTAAAATAAATTATTGCTGATTTCCGTAACAGTAGTAGCGTCAGAAGCAAAATAGATACCATAATTGCTATAGGTACCTCCTGAATAGACCATATCGTGGATTTTGTTGGAGATAATCCGTGTGTCGTGTGATGAGCCGAAAAGATATACACCAGCTTGGCCGTAATTATTGATCGCCGCTGTATTATTAAAGATATCATTTCCACTGATCAATGTACTGTCAACATTTGTCATAGAAATGCTTCTATAGGTAATTTCCTGTAAAGGATCTGTGGAACCAATGGTGTTATTGATGATCTGGTTTCTGTTTCCATTACGTACCCAGACTCCAAATTTTGCGCTGTAAATCTGGTTGTTAACAA
>JAUZOW010000155.1 GCA_030706225.1 Bacteroidota bacterium
CTTCCTGGGAGAATGACATCAGGAGAATGCCCAGTAATATGGCAATCAGCCCATTCAGGGCAAGGAACCACCAGTTCTTATATCTAATTGTTTCCATAAAGAATTGATTTACCCAAATATAAGAAAATATCCGTGATATGACTTATTTTATGGAAATGGGAATGTCAAATACAACGCAGATCAGCACAAACAACCCGAAGAAGAAAAAGACCAACCCGACGATCCGGTTGACCCACAGCTTCAGAGAAGGATTACTCGTGACTTTGATTTTTTTTGCCAGAATAACTTTTATAATATCGGTCAACAGTACGGTTCCAAGAGTGCCTGAAAAGAATAAAAGTACAAATATCCGGTTGCCATGGTATGTTGAGGTGATAGCCAGGGCAGAAGTCAGCCAGAATCCCCAGAGGAACGGATTCGAAATATTCAGCAGAAATCCTTTTGCATAATATCTGTAAAGGGCTGGTTTTTTGACTCTTATTTCATTAATGACTTCAACCTGCTCATGGGTTTCCATTTTCCGGGTCAGATTGAAAAGGCCGAATCCAATAAGGATTATTCCACCGAAGATCCCGAAGATCATATGAGTAGTAGGATTCGTAATAATGGTTGATGCACCGAAGAAACATCCGATGACTATGGTCAGATCGCTGGTAAAGATCCCGAGAGCCAGGGCAATACCCCTTCGGGTACCATGCTTGATGCTGGTCTGCAGGAGAGCGATCAAAGCAGGTCCTAATGTGATGGATATTGTAATACCCAGAATGATCCCTTCAAATAAAGGATGTATCATATAAATTCCTGTAAATAAGGTTATTTGTCAAAAAACAGGATTATTTGCTTTCTGAATTTTTATATGATCGGATATGTTCTTCCCATTCCGTCAATTGATCTTTTTTCAATACTCTTGGAAATTTATGAGCTCCTCCTTCTTTTCCATGTGCTTTCATCCAGTCATAAAAAGTGTGTAAAGGAAGAACTTCTGCGTTTATAGCTCTGATAGCTTCAATACGTTCCACACGATAGTCGTCATTCAGCTCCTTCAGGTATTCATCCAACTTCTGGGCAGCCAATTCCGCATCCAGCGGATCATCTGTCCCCAGATACCACTTATGGGCAAACAAACTGTGATAATTGATGCCGGCTACCGTAAACTCACTGATATGAATTCCGAGTTGATCTTCAAGCATTTTAATGGCACGGTTCATATTGTCCTGGGAAAGATGTTCGCCGCAAAGGCTGAGAAAGCTTTTCGTACGGCCTGTCAGAACAATTTCTGCATTTTCTTTGGAAATGAAACGGATGGTATCTCCGATCAGATATCGCCAGGCGCCTGCACAAGTGGATAAGAGGATGGCATAATCCCGGTTTTCTTCTACCTGGTCCAATGTAAGCGTTTCCGGGTGAGGCATCATATTCCCATCAGAATCAAAATTCTCATTATTGAACGGAATGAACTCAAAGAAGATCCCGTTGTCAGTGATCAGAGTCATACCTGTCTTATTTTCAGGATGGCTGTAAGCAATATAACCTTCCGATGCCAGGTACGATTCGTTGTAGACAACCGGCTTTCCGAAAAGCTGATCAAAGCGGTTCAGGTACGGTCCGATGGCAACGCCACTGTGAACGTAAGCTGAAAGATTTGGCCAGATCTCATGAATATTCCTGACTCCGTAATATTCAATGATTTTTTCAAGAATGATCTGAATCCAGGCAGGTACACCAACGATCACGCTGATATCCCAATCTTTGGCATTCTTAACAATTTCATTGAGTTTTACACTCCATTCTTCTTCTTTTGAAATCTGCCTGCCCGGTTTGTAAAAATGCTGGAACCAGAAGGGAATCGTGCTGGCTGTGATCCCGGAAAGGTCGCCTTTATAATAAGAGCCATTGTATTGTAAATGCGTACTGCCGCCAATCATTAAAAATCCTTTTGAATAGAATTCATCCGGAAAATTGTATTTTGTTGTCATAACCAATTGACGGATGCTGGCTTTTCGAATTGCCCGGAGCATATCGGGAGTTACCGGGATATGCTTGGAACTGGCTTCTGAAGTTCCTGAAGTCAAAGCAAAATATTTTACCCGTCCCGGCCAGGATACCCAGGATTCACCATTAAGACTGCGGTACCACCAGGTTTTGAACATCTTGTTATAATCAAACAGCGGCACATTCTTCTGAAATGTCTGGATAATGTCTTTCTGGGCAAGGATATCAGAAAAATAATAGTTAACGCCAAAGGAAGTTTCCTGAGCCCGGGTCAGGAGTTTCTTCAACTCCTTTTGTTGAGCTGCAACCGGATTGTAATTTCGTTTCATATCCAGCGGAAGCTGGCGAAGCGTATATGCAGTTTTTATAATGGACCCAAGAATAGGCATGATAAGATTTTTATATATGATTGCGGGGGTAAAAATACTAAAATAATGCTAATTTTAAGGAGTTAACTATAATCCTTTAGAATTGCGTGCCAGACCTATAACACGGTTAATTAGCGTTTTAATCACCCTAATCCTTCTGATCCCGGTGATTTTACTTTTTTGGCTTACTTTTTCAAGCTATAATCCTTCTCCGAAAGAAACTCTGAAAATCAATAGCCGGGAAGGAACTAAAGGCTTTGTAAAAAAGAATATACATATTCTTTCCTGGAACCTGGGATATGCCGGACTGGGAAAAGAAATGGATTTTTTTTATGAAGGAGGCAACAGAGTCAGACCGGAGCGAGAAGAATTTGACGATTATTTTTCCGGAATTAAAACGACACTGGTGAAAATGAAGGACAGCGTTGATTTCTATTTTCTCCAGGAAGTGGATAAGTATTCCAAACGAAGCTATTATACAGATGAAATTTCCGGTATTGCCGGTGTTTTAAATAATTATTGCTACTCATTTGCAAAAAACTATGATTGCAAATTTGTGCCTTTACCTCTGAATGATCCTATGGGGAGGGTGGTTTCCGGAATCGCTGTTTTCAGCAGGTATGTTCCGCATCAGGCAACAAGGATGGATTTCGGGACTTCCTTTGGTTGGCCACGGCAACTTTTTTTTCTCCGGCGCTGCTTTATGGTCATGCGGTATCCTTTAGACGATGGGAAAGAGTTGGTTCTGGTAAATATCCATAATTCAACCTATGATAAAAATGGCAAGCTAAGGCAGCAAGAACAACGTATTCTCAGGAATTTTCTTTTATCGGAATATAAAAAAGGGAATTATGTGATTGCCGGTGGCGACTGGAATGCAAATCCGAAAGGATTTGATCCACGGACTTTCCACAATGGCGACAAGGGAATGCGTATTGATCCTCCTCTCCCTGAGGATTTTATGTCAGGATGGGGTTTCGCTTTCGACCCCTCTGGACCAACAAACCGGGAAGTAAATGCCGTATATAGTTCACGGAAAACCCGGACTACTGTGATTGATTTTTTCATTGTTTCACCAAATGTCCATATTGTTTCTTCTGAAACTCTTCGTTACGGATTTACATTTTCTGATCATCAACCCGTACTTTTGCATGCAGAATTAAAATAATTATGAAGATAAAATCGGATCATCCCACAACCCTGGCAGGGTTCCTGAAAGAAGTTTTCCCGGAAGCATCCGGTTCTACAGTGAAAAAATGGATCCTTCACGGATTAGTCAGCATAAACGGCAAAATTGTCAAAAGACCGGATATCGCTTTGAAACCCGGTGACGAGGTAGAATACCATAAAAAAGGAACTCCGTTAGATACTCCGGATCTTCCATTTCCGGTACTTTATATGGATGACGACATTATCGCGGTTGATAAGCCGGCGGGTTTACTGACATACGGAGAAAGAGGAACAAGCGGCACATCTGTATATAAAATACTTACAGATTATATAAAAGATCAAACCGGCCCGCGTTCAAAAATTTTTGTAGTTCATCGCCTTGACAGAGAAGTTTCCGGTGTACTGCTTTTTGCAAGAAGCGAAGAAATTCAGAAGATCATCAAGGAAAACTGGAAAAATAATGTAAAGAAATACTATGCTCTGGTAGAAGGATGCCCTCAGGAGAAATCCGGCACACTAAAGAATTGGTTGAGAGAGAATAAGTTACTTGATGTTGAAACGGTAAAGGAGTCGGAAAACGCAAAATTCGCCATAACGCATTACCGGGTTATTAAAAAATTGGACACAAATGCTTTGCTGGAAGTTACACTGGAGACAGGCCGGAAGCATCAAATCCGGGTTCAGTTGTCAGAGATCGGTTGTCCTGTTGTCGGAGACCGGCGTTACGGTGCAGATGCATCCGTCATCAGAAGGATCCGGCTTCATTCTTTTTCCCTGAAGATCAAACACCCTTCGACAGGTCATGAATTAATGCTGGAAAGTCCGATGCCTGATGGTTTTTTAACCCTGGGGACCCGGGATGAACAATACAAAAAAATTAAAAGTTAAAGTTTCTTTGCCGCATGGCTTCATAAACGACAACTGCTGCCGATGCCGAAACATTCATGGAGTCAATCTTTCCCATCATCGGGATTTTGATGAGATCATCCGCTTCATCCAGCCATGTTTTGCTTAAACCATTCGCTTCCGAGCCCATAATAATAGCAGAGGGTTGTCTGAAATCCACGTCATGGTAAAACTGTGTGGCGGTCAGCGCTGTGGCAAATGAATGGATCTTATTGTTTTTAAGCCAGAGAATGGTATGTTCGGAAGTGCAGGTGACCACGGGCATTGTAAAGATGCATCCGATGGAAGCCCGGATAGCATTCGGATTATAGATATCAGTCTGAGGATCACAAATGATTACTCCGTCAAGATTGGCAGAATCCGCTGTCCGAAGAATAGCTCCAAGGTTGCCGGGTTTTTCGACAGATTCCAGCACCAATAGCAAAGGATTGTTGCTGAGCTTGATATCCCGGAAAAGAATCCGCTTCGGGTTAGCAAGTGCAATCACTCCACCGGAATCTTTCCGGTATGCCATTTTGTTGAATATCTCTCTTGGGATTTCAATCAGTTCAAAAGAAGACATAGAATGCGAAAGAAGAGAATCCAGCTCTGCATTGGGGATCAGTTCCGGGCAATACAATATCGTAGTCACTGTAAATCCGGATAAAATTGCTAAACGGATCTCACGCAATCCCTCAATAATGATCAGATTCTGGTTCTTCCTTTCACGTGGTTTCTCTTCCAGAAGTAAAATATTTTTTATCAGGGGATTTTGAAGACTGGTGATCAGTTTGGTCATGATAATTGGGGCAATAGAATAGAATTTGAGGTAAAAATAAAAGAATTATCTTTATTAAACACCTGTAAAAATTATTTCTTAAGGTTGAATAGAAAATGATTGTTATTTCGTTCATCACTTTGTGATATAAACAGATTCATCCGCTGGCTGATCCCTCCGGATCGATGGAAAACACCTGCCGTAATGGTTCTGGGAGCCTTTTTCGGGCTTTCAGCTTTCGTGGTATATATTTCAAATGCTTTTTCATCTGTCACATGAATTTAGGGAGCATACGGTATATACGGAATCAGCTATATAAAGAAAAGCGGAATTTCTCAGGACAGTTGTATCTTTATGGGATCGGAAAGCCATGGAAAGAGA
>JAUZOW010000156.1 GCA_030706225.1 Bacteroidota bacterium
AACCAGGAAACAACTTCATCTCTTCTCTCAGGATGATGAATCGCAATCTGGGAAACAGCTACAGCCACTTCGGTCCGGCAAAAACAGTACCTGTCCGGTTCTTTTATGAATGCCGATAATTCATCAAGTTTATGAAAGCCAAGAGTATAAATCGATTCCCACATGTCTTCCGTCAGAAAATCATTAAACCAGTAACTCTGGTATTCTTCATCCTGACGAAGGACATCAAGAAGAACCCCCAGCAGTTCTTCCGCTTTCAATTCATTAAGCAGGAAAATCGCATGCAGGATAAAATTGTGTGTGGCTTCCTCCCACTCTGTCTTGTTAGAAAACCAGTCAAACCGTTCTATGCTGTCATAAAGAACCCTGGAGAGATCCGTAAGAAGAGACTCCCTTGGTAACGCCAGTATCTGTCTGATAATCTCATGATCGATCCGGAGATCATGATGATAAAGCTCCTCTATAATAGGATTGATAAAAACTGGCTTTTCGATTGTTTTTTTAATTACTTTCCGGATCTCTTTATTTTCGCTCATTGTTTTGATTTATACCATTCATCCAGGCGCTGATATAACTCAGAAGTACCGTTTTAAAAAATCCCCTTTCCCCTACCTGGAAACAAACGGTGGCTTTTCATATTCCGCCATCTTCTTATTGGGCTTGTTCCCCATAAAGAATTCTATGGTACTCCCGGAAAGGATATCACTGTAAGTGATGTAGTTTTTCTTATATGGTTTCCCATTCAGCAGAATTTTCTGAATATAGATGTTGTTTGTTCCTGCATTTTCCGTGATGACGCGGAACTGCTTTCCATTCGCCAGGTTGATCGTTGCACTTTTCAATTGCGGAGAACCGAAACAATAAATGCCATTTGCCGGATTTACCGGATAAAATCCCATCGAGCTGAACAGATACCATGCCGACATCTGCCCGCAATCTTCATTTCCCGAATATCCGGACGACTGGTCATTATACAGATCGTTCATGACTTTTGCACTGTAATACTGGGCCTTCCAGGGCTCCCGGGTATAATCGTACAAATAAACAATGTGATGACTCGGCTCGTTGCCATGTGCATACTGCCCGATAAATCCGGATGCATTTCCGTTTACATCATTGGGCTTTGCCTGAAGAGTAAAGAAGGTGTCCAGCTTTTCCGTAAACTGCTTCTCTCCTCCCATCAAATCCATAAACGAATACACATCCTGCGGTACATACCACAGATATTGCCACGCATTGCCTTCTGTAAACGGATATCCTCCGTTATCTCCGTACACCAAAGGATTAAACGGAACCAGCCATTCATTTTTACTATTCTTCCCTCTGAAAAATCCGGTGCTTTTATCAAACAGGTTTTTATAATCGTTCGAACGTTTGATAAAATACTGATAATCTTCTTCCTTACCCATCTTTTTGGCCATCTGCGCCACACACCAGTCATCGTAAGCAATCTCAAGCGTCAGAGATACCGACTCGGTTTGCAGATCTTCAGGAAAATATCCGTATTTATCCAACAGATTGAAAGGCGCATTTTTATGGGAAACCTTTGAACTGCCAACAATCGCTTCGTAAGCATGCTGATAATCGATTCCTTTGATCCCTTTAAAGTAAGCATCCACAATCACAGGAATGGCATGATTGCCAATCATACAATAGGTTTCCGTACCCCATAATTGCCAGACCGGAAGATAACCGTAGGTGTCATACTGACGGAGCATGGAATTGACAAATTCCGCGGTTCTTGCTTCTTCTACCAGCGTATAAAGAGGGTGTGCCGCACGGTAAGTATCCCAGAGTGAAAAGGTGCTGTAGTGCTTTTTATCCGGGGCAGTCTGAATGCTGTTATCCGTACTTAAATAATGTCCGGAAACATCCGCTATGTTATTGGGCTGAATGAACAGGTGGTACAATCCGGTATAAAATATGGTTTTCTGTTTGTCGGTCCCTTCCACATCCATGCAGGAAAGTTCTTTGTTCCAGATTGCCTTTGCATTGACAGCTATTTTATCAAAGTCAAAATCTTTGATTTCAGTACTCAGATTTTCCCGTGCTCCTTCTTCCGAAACGGAAGAAATTCCGACTCTCACGATCAACGGCTTATCGTTATCATGATTGAAATTCATGATGATTTTCAGGTCGGGATTATTCGCTACCGGTACATCCGGGAATTCATTTTTCCCGGATTTGAAAATATGTGAGTCAAAAGGACGTGAAAATTCAGCTCTGAAATAGATCTTTCTCAGTTTCGCCCATCCGGAAATAATCCGGTACCCTTCGATGGTTTTATTATCAATCACTCTGACATGAGCCGACAGGATCTTGCAATATCTGTAAGGGCTTGTCCTTACCAGAGAATGATCAAGATCAACGATCAGGTGATACGGATTATTATTGGCAAATATATATCTGTGCATTCCGCAATGTTCGGTGGCCGTCATTTCAGCTTTTATATTATAATCATCCAGAACAACGGAATAATATCCCGGAGCAGCTTTTTCGGTAGAATGTCTGAATTTGGAACGGAATCCTTTGGTTTTGCCATCATCACTTCCAGGGGTCCATTTCAATTCTCCGCCGAAAGGCATAAACAGAAAATCGTACAGGTCAGGACAACCGGTACCGTTCAGATGGGTATGGCTGAATCCGAGAATTGTTGCGTCTTTATAATCATATCCGCTGCAAGGATCATCCGGATATTCGCGGGTATCCGGGCTCAGCTGTACCAGTCCGAACGGTACGCAGGCTCCCGGGAAATTACTTCCCGACAAGCTTATACTATCGACCGCCCCGGTGCCGATAAATGGATTTACATATTTCGTGTAATCCTTTACCTGAGCCATAGCCGGGTTATTCAATCCACCCTGGCTTAAAAGAGCCAAGCTTATTCCAAGAGTACTTAAAAGCTTTTTCATTGCGGATCTTTTTACTGTTTTTAAGCGAAATAGATTGCAAATTTAGAAAGTAAGTTCAGGTGCGCAACACACGATTTGGCAATAGTCATCTGGCACTTAGATTCAATTTACTTCTTCTTAAACTTTTCAAATTGTGATAAATCAATTTTCCCGATAATAGTAGGGCCTTCTAATTTGTGCTTTATATCGAACACTTCATACTCTTCTACATTAAATATGGGTTCCTTTTCTTCAATTGACTTTTCAGTTTCTTCCCTGAAGACATTCTCTTCCTCTAATGTATACCCCTCTATTTCTTTATCAGAAGATGTTTTATAAACGAATTCAGTATCTTCAACACGTAAAACTTCCCATGCATGTAAACCCGAATACCTGAAACTAATGAAAAATTTAACCTTTTTAGTTTCTTCTCCTTTATGAAAATTGCCTTTTGCCGGAACAAAAAATGCATCCAATCCGCATTCCAGTTTTATTTTCCCTTTCTGTCTGTTATAAATATTTGTAATAACACCTTCAATCATTCCCAGCTTTGCTTTTGACGCATCACAAAAAAACCCATCTTCTGAATTCATTGGGCCCAATGATGAATGGCTTATCAGGGCTTGAATTCCCTTCTTATTTGAATACCATTCAAAACTAAACATGTCATTCTCCGTGAGATTTTTACTTTCCTCAATAAAATATTTAGCTTGTTCAACATCTAAAACATTGAATGCAGAACCACCATTAATTGCATTGATTGCATGAAGTATATAGCGATAATAGGACGCTTCTAAATGAGCAATTTTATTATTTCTTGTATTATCATACCATGTTTTAACAACACTTAAGCAATCTTCAATATTATAGGGTCTCTCAACATTTCTGATTGCCTTAAACCAAAGCTTCATATTATGAGGATCTTCAGGCTGTTCGCTTATATTGGCTTCAAGCATCCGGATAATATTATCAAATTCATAATCACTTAGTTTCCCCCAAGATCTTTCAAAACTGCTTGATAACCCATTCGATTTACTGTTTAATACCGAATAAACGTACATTTTCCGGTAGTATGGGCGGAATTGTCTTTCCGCATTGGTTGATAAATGCATAAATCGATCAACAGCTTTTGAGAAATCACCTAATACGGAAAATAACCGTCCTTCACTATTGGAAATCATATTGATTGATTTCCCTCTTTCTTTAAGATAATCAAGGTCTTTCGATTGATCAATAATATACTTTGCTTCATCAAGAAGTTCGAACACCGTGTTAACCAAATTTTCATACCAGGAATTAGAACTTTCTGCAAAAAATACATCGGCAGTACTATTGGATAATTTCAGCCCAAAAGAAACAACTTTAAGTAACAGCTGAATCTCAGAGGTATGGCTATGCAGATTCATTGGATTAATTTCACGACTTTTCGTAAAATCTTCAACAGCTTCTACAGTCAATGATTTTATAATCCCTTCAAATTCTTTATTTTCATCACTTGAATAATGATCAGCATCAAACGTTCTCAATAGAAATTCAATCCTTCTTCTGTGACACATCCCTTTAAGATGCCAAAGATTATAATCTGTATCCCCAAGATCGAGTGCTTTTGATATTTCAATTTCAGCCCATTCAAAATCCTTAGGATCTACAGCATTTTCAAATAAAAAACGTCCAAGATGTCCATGATAATGAGGTGCTTCCGGATATGTCTCGGCCAATTTCCGGAAAACGGTTAACTGTTGTTTTTTATCTGAAATATGTTCAATTAATCTTGAAAATTTTCTTGCAGTCGCATTGTATTGATACTCCTCATCAAAACCTATGACATCTTCATGATCTCTTAATAAAAAGAGACTTTTCAAGAGATCGTTAACATCATCCGTAAGATAATCTGATTTAAGAAAATCGATAAGGTCTATTGACCATTTTGCAAGATAATCTTTCCAATTTCCATCCGGACATATTATACAACTTATTAATTCCTTAGCAAATCTGTTATATCTCGGCCTCCATGAATCCTCATATTCCAGAGTCATTATATTAAATTCCTGAATAAACAATTTTTTGATGTAATGTTCGTCAATTGGTCTTTGAGAAAGTTCAATTTCTAAATTACCTTCTGGAAAAAGCTTATGAAACAAAGCAGAAGGGACTGATTTTTGGGTATAATAATAAATAATTGAAGCAAAGCCTGCAAATTGTAACTGATTAAATGGAAGCCGTTTCAGATAATTTTCAAGATAATTGGAGAGGGTTTGGACAGAATAATCCGTTTCAAATGCTGTCAGGGAGAAATCTACAACTTCACATTCACCCGGGGTTTTATTGATAAAGGATCTTATTCTCTCTTTATTTTTTACAGGTGCAATCTGTTCGTACTTATTAATAAACCGGTTCCTTTCTTCAATACTTGACAGAACATCATCAAGAAAGATCTGTTTTGAAGATTCGACACCTGAATTTTTAAATATTCGTTTGACATACAATATAACTCAAGTTTCGCAGTTAGTTGAACTGCATATGATTAATAATAATATATGTTGATAACTTCATGATAACTTAGACGGTAAAAAATATGGGGTCTTCCCCATAAGTGGTTATATTTGAGATTACTACATAACAAATAGCC
>JAUZOW010000157.1 GCA_030706225.1 Bacteroidota bacterium
AACCACCCTGGCCCATGCCACCTCCCATACTGGTGATTTCAAATCCCATGGCAACACAGTCAGAATTCCTTGGATCTATCTGAAATGCATTCACCGGTACACGGACTTCCAGAATAAGTGCTCCCGTTGAATCATAGGCAAAAAATGCAGAAAAATCGTCTTTCCCCTTTCCGGGAATCCATGTCGAGTTAAAGCCATCCCGGAACCCTTCGGTTGTAATATTACCGGGAAAACTGAATGCACGTTGTCTTGGCATCATCTTTCCCTGTTTTTTCGGAGGATTTCCCTTTAAAATTGAAGGAGGAAGCGAATCACCTTGTGGAGGTTTCATCTGATTGCTCCCGGGTCCTCCGGTGGGAGGCCTCATCCGGTTGTCACCCGGTTCTCCCGGTTTGTTGCCTGATCCGAAGGTGACATTTACCAGAGATGTTTTCTTTTTCTTCCCTTCCGGATTGATCCAGATTTCAAGCCCATTGCGCATGATTTTCATTTGTTCCGCGGAATTCAGGATCTCAACACAGAAATACAGATGATTGCTATCGTTTGCAGCTCCGTAGTACACTTTTGCATCAAAGTTGCAAAACAGGATCTTTGACGGCCATTCTGCAGGATTCCCGTCTACCTTAATTCCTGTACTGTAAAAAGAAGGATACTTTTTCCCCGATTCGGTTTTCTTACCAAATCCCAAAACCGGAGAAAGGGACGCAGCTATACAGAGCAATGTTAGAATTTTCAGTTTGTTCATAAGATCAATTTTCTAAAAAGGAAGATATATGTAATTAATGCAAATATATCCTGTAACGTTCAATAACAAGGATTTATTGGATTAATACCGCAAATTTACCGGAGTACAGGAAAGATTCAATGGATTCACCGGTACATTTCAGGGATTTATCCATTTTAACCAGACAGATCCTGCTCTCTGCATATTTTTGAAGCAAATCATGATAATGAAACACTTATCTTTTCCCCTCGTTCTTCTGCTCATTTTCTCTTCTGCCTGCCTTGCCCAGAATCCCGATCACATATATCTCGATACGTTGTACATCAATACAATGGATAAAGTACTGGACAATATTTCCAAAAAGCATCATGTAAAATTTGCATTCGATCGTGAGCTTCTAAGCCAGTATGATATGAATGAACGTCCTATGATGAAGCCTCTTTCACTTTTTCTTAGCCAGGAATGCTCTTCCCGGAAATTAAAATGGAACCAGGGAGCGGATTCTATCATATATATCATGGAAAAATATGAAAATCTTACTTCAAAACCCGTAGGAGTTGAAGAGAAAAAGACATATTTCGGGCCGGTAAAGAAAAAGGATTTCATTTTAACGGGAGTTGTCAGGGATAAAGAGACAGGGGAAGCACTGCCCTATGCGAATATCGGCATCAAAGGAACTTCCCTTGGAACCTTTACCAATCCGGACGGTTATTTTACACTATTGAAAGTTCCTTCGGATACTTCAACCATTGTCGTCAGCTATCTGGGATATAAAGCAGGGACAGTCTTTCTTACACCATCCATGCCTGTTTCCAATCTTCTGATCGAAATGGACCCGGAATCACAGATTCTTAAAGAAGTGGTCATTGAAGGCGACCAGCAACGATTACTCACTTCCAACGATAAGATCAGCCTGCTTAAGATCACTCCGGCAAAACTTTCTACACTTCCGAACATAGGCGAAAAAGATGTGATCCGTTCTTTTCAGTTGCTGCCCGGTGTATCCTGTGCCAATGAATCGTCGTCTAATCTTTATGTCAGAGGTGGAACACCCGACCAGAATCTGATTCTTTATGATGGTTTTACGGTATATCAGGTTGATCATCTGTACGGGTTCTTTTCTGCATTCAATTCCAATGCTATAAAGGACGTACAACTTTATAAAGGGGGTTTTGAATCCAAATACGGAGGGAGGCTTTCCAGTGTCACGGAAATCACAGGGAAGGACGGTAATTCAAAAGGTTTTGCAATTGGAGGGGAAATCAGTCTTTTGAGTGTCAATGCATATGCTGAAATTCCAATTGGAAAAAGATTTACCTCACTGATTGCCTTTCGGAGATCTTACCAGGGTTTGCTTTACGACAGGATTTTCAAGCAATTCAATATGTCCAGTCAGGTCAGGCAAGTCTCTTTCGGAGGGAATGGTCCGAAAGGAGAATCTTCATCTTCGGATTTGGATGTAGTGTCTTATTTCTATGATATAAATGCCAAACTCACTTATAAGCCTTCCAAAAAGGATATTCTTTCCTTGAGCTTTTATGACGGTACTGACGATCTCGATAACAGCATGAATGTTTCCGGAGGTGGTGGATTTAATTTCAATATGGACAATTCGGATAAAACAAAGTACGGGAATATCGGATCCGGATTCCGGTGGACGCGCAACTGGACATCCCGTCTGACCGGAACAAGCATGATCAGCTACTCGAATTACTTCAGTGACCGTACACACAGTAACAGCGGAATCCATTTCAGGGATGAAGGAAGTGAATCAAGCTTCAGTTCAGGGGTAACAGAAAAAAATAATCTGGTAGACCTGAGTTTTAAAAACGATTATTCTTATGGACTGAATAGCTTAAATCAACCTGGATTTGGAGTTTTTATGACAAAGTATATCATTTCTTATGATTACGGCGAAAACGATTCCAGCTTTATGCTCGATAAAAACCAGAACGGGATTATGGGAGGGATGTATTTACAGGATAAAATAAAGCTTATGGATTCCCGGTTCTTTGTAACCCCAGGTATCCGTTCATCCTGGTTCTCTCCAACACATAAATTTTATTCTGAACCCCGGCTGTCTTTAACTTATAACCTGAACAAGAATTTCAAGTTTACTGGTGAAACAGGGAAATACTATCAGTTTGCCAACCGGGTCATCCGGGAAGATTTCTATTCCGGAAGCAAGGATTTCTGGATCCTTTCCAACAATACCAATATACCTGTCAGCTCTGCATGGCATTATATTGCCGGAATCAGCTATGAAAACAAGAATTTTCTGGCAAGCATCGAAGGATATTATAAATCCATTGATGGCGTAACGGAATATTCAATGAGGTTTAAGCCGGCAAATGGCGGTAGCAATTATGCTGAAAATTTCTTTAATGGCAAAGGATATGCTACAGGACTTGAATGCCTCCTTCAAAAGAAATACGGGGATTTTACAGGTTGGATAGGCTATACGTTGGGAAAGGCTATGAATAAAATTTCAATGTATGGTGATAGTTATTTCCCAGCCGCACAAGATGTTACACATGAATTCAAATGTGTTGGCATGTATGATTTTAAACGCTGGAGTTTTTCAGTGACCTGGCTATACGGATCCGGGAGGCCTTATACAGCGCCGGATGGCGAATATACAGTACATCTTCTGGATGGAACCGATCAGGTTTATATAAAATTCGGCGATAAGAACAGCAGCCGGTTGCCTGCTTATCACCGGCTGGATCTTAGTGTCAATTACCACCTGAAAAATTCCGAAACAAATAACGAATGGGGAATGATCGGATTCTCCATCTTTAATGTCTATAACCGAAGAAATATCTGGTATAAAGAGTACCAGATTATTGACGGGAATATTCTGGAGACGGATAAGCTTTTCCTTGGATTTACGCCCAATCTGACTCTTTCCATAAATTTAAAATAAAGCAAAATGGCGAGAAATCTGATTCTTTCAATTCTTGTTATTTCAGGTTTGATGTGGATAATTTCATGCCGTAAATCCGTCAGTGAAGACTTCTCCAACCAACCTGTTGTCGAATCTTATCTTCTTCCCGGAGAAAAGGTCACCGTGAAAATTTCCGCGGAATCCCCTTATGAAGTTAATGCTACTTCTGAAAAGGATATCAATAAGCTTCAGGTTAAAATCCGTTACCTTGGTGTCTGGTACTCACTGATTCCGATGGGTGACGGTGTATATAAGGATACAACCGGCATCATCAAGATTATTCCCGACAGTACATATAAATTATTGTTCAGCTACAACAACATTACAATCTCTTCTTCTACCATTATTCCGGGGAAGCCCACTTCGGTCACCCAATCGGTCACCCAGGTCAAAATAAAACAGTTTGATCCGGATAATCCATCCTGGACACAACCGCCGGACCCGATTAAAATCACTTTTTCAAACGGGGATGAAAGCTATTATTTTCTCACTGTAGAATGCATGGATTCCATAAAAGTGCCGATTTTTAAGGATTCCATTCCGGACAATGATATTTTATCTTCTCAACCGATGATCGGGACGGAAATTTATATTCAACCTATGTCGATCCGGTATTTTGGGAAGAACCGTATTGTCCTCTATCATATCAACCCTGAATACAGTACATTTTTCATGCAACAGAACAGTACATCCCAGGATTACCAGGAACCTCCTACCAATGTTGTCAACGGCCTGGGTATTTTTACGGGGATCAATACAGATACTTTATACCTGAGTGTAGTAAGAAAATATTGATCCAACGAGGTTTCTTACAAAATTTCTTTCCTTGCCCTCAGGAGAATTTCTGCCGATTTCTGCAATGCCTGTAGTTCCTTTTCCGGAAGAGGACTGTCGATGATTTTTCTTATACCTGTTCCGGAGATAATGCATGGAACGCTCAGGCAGACATCATGAATCCCGAATTCACCGTCGAGCAATGCAGAAACTGCAAGAATGCTTTGCTGTTTCCTGAGAATAGCCTCTGTTATCCTTACAACGGCCATTCCAACAGCATAATGGGTGGATCCTTTATAATTGATGATATGATAGGCTGATTCACGCACCTGTTGTTCAATGATCTGGTATTGTTTTTCCCAATCTTTACAGTTTCTGCAAACAGAGCAATAGTTATTCATGCTGATGCCTGCAATATTGGTCAATGACCATGCGGCAAACTCACTGTCTCCATGCTCGCCCAGAATATATGCATGCACATTATGAATATCTATGTCACAATGCCGGCTCAGCAGATGGCGAAAGCGGGCGCTGTCAAGCAATGTCCCTGATCCTATAACCCTTTCCCTGGGCCAGCCGGAGCTTTGGATGGCACTATAAGTCAGTATATCGACAGGATTGCTCACGATAAGCATTATCCCTTTGCAATGATGATCCGCAACATCCCTGGCGATTCCACTGACTATCTCGGTATTTTTCTTTAATAAATGAAGCCTTGTTTCATCAGGTTTCTGGGTAATTCCTGCAGTAATTACTACAACCTGTGCCCGGGTATAATCTTCCGGTGAGCCAGTCCGGATCTCTACTGTCGGGAAAAAAGGTTGCCCATGTTCAAGATCCATTACCTGACCTTTTGCCAGATCTGTATTTTTATCAATCAATACGATCTCATCCGCCAGTCCGCTTTGCGCAAGAGCATAACAATACGTGGCACCCACCGAACCTGCTCCGACAACGACAACACGACGTTTGTCATGA
>JAUZOW010000158.1 GCA_030706225.1 Bacteroidota bacterium
CGGTGTTAATAAAAATGAAGAATAATTGATCAACTGAAGCTCATTTTTCTTTCTTTTGCTTAAGAAAGAAAGCAACAATGACTCGTAAGATCCTCTTTTTTTGCCTGTTTATTCTGATCATTTCCGGCCCTTCCTCCGCCAGTGAAATCTCAAAACACTCAACTCCAGTACGAAACGATTCAATAAAAATTGATTCTATACTGAAAACATTTACGCTGGAGCAGAAGATTGCCCAGATCATGATAATCCGTGCTTTCTCTGATAGAGATTCAGTGTACAATGACAGTCTTACTGCTCTGATATCCAGGTATAATCCGGGAGGAATCTGTTTTTTTAAAGGCTCACCTTTCCGGCAAGCAACATTGATAAACCGCTGGCAACAAATCACAAAAACCCCTTTACTGATCACCATGGATGCAGAGTGGGGATTGGGAATGAGGCTCGACAGTGCCTTTTCTTTTCCACGCCAGATGACGATGGGAGCTATCCGGGATGATTCTCTGATTTACAGCGTATCATCCGCTATCGCTTCCGATTGCAAACGATTGGGTATCCATGTAAACTTTGCTCCCGATATTGACATCAACAACAACCCGGAAAATCCGGTCATCGGTTTCCGTTCTTTCGGAGAAAACAAATACGATGTAGCCCGCAAAGGATTATTGTATATGAAGGGCCTCCAGGATCATGGCATTGTTTCTGTTGCCAAACATTTTCCCGGACATGGAGATACCGACACGGATTCTCATCTGTCACTTCCCGTTCTTAAGCAATCAGCAGAAAGGCTTGACAGTGTTGAACTTTTCCCTTTCCGGGAAATGATCCGCAATAAGGTAGATGGCATCATGGTCGCTCATCTTTTTATTCCAGCATTGGATACTACAACCAATGCAGCTTCTACCCTTTCGGCAAAAGTCATCCGGGGATTATTGAAAGACAAGATGGGATTCAAAGGATTTGTGATCAGTGATGCGCTGGATATGAAAGGGGTTGCAAAATATTACAAACCGGGAGATATTGAAGTTAAAGCTTTACTTGCAGGAAACGATATTCTTCTTCTCCCTCAGAATGCAGGGCTGGCCATCGATTCCATAAAAATGGCCTGCAAAAGAGGAATTCTGGATTCCACAGAAATTGAACAAAAATGCAAGGCAATGCTGGAACTAAAATATCGTAAAGATGTCATGTCTCAAACACCTGTGCTTACCCGGAACCTGTATTCCGACCTGCATCCTCTGAGTTCAACCCTCCTTTCCAGAAAAATTTATCAGGAAGCCCTCACCCTGGTGAAAAACAGGGATTATCTGATTCCCATTAATTTTCTTGACAGAAGGAAGATCGCAGTACTTTCCGTTGGTGACACACTGACTACTATTTTTCAGGAATCGATCCTGAAGTACACACCTGCCAAAACATTTTCAATCTCTTACAAAATCCCGAAAGAAAAAGTTGATTCACTGATCAGCAAGCTTTCCGGGTTTGACCTGATCATAGCCGGTTTTCATAACATCAGCAGCTTTGCAAAAAATTACGGAATATCCGATGGAAGCATTGCATTGATCGACTCACTCGCTCAAATTCATAAAGTCGTTCTTGACCTCTTCGGAACACCCTATTCCCTATCAATGCTTAAAAACCCTTCCATCTTTGAAGGAATTATTGTTTCCTATCAGGATAATCCCGTTACAGAAGCAGCTTCCGCCGGAGGACTTTTTGGGGGAATTGCTCTGGAAGGACACCTGCCTGTGACAGGTTCCTCTTCCTTTGCCTTAAATACCGGAATCCGGACAGAGAAAACAAGATTGGAATATGTTCTTCCGGAAGAAATAGGCATTGCCTCCGCTAAGCTGGGAGAGATTGACAGTATTGTCCAGGAAGGAATACGATCACGGGCATACCCCGGTTGCCAGATCCTTTTTGCCAAAGACGGAAAAATATTCTATCAGAAATCCTTTGGCCATCCCAGGTATGAAGACACCATGGCTGTAAGAAATGACGATATTTACGATCTTGCTTCGCTGACCAAAGTCATGGCAACAACCCTGGCAATTATGAAACTGTCGGAAGAAGGGAAAATATCGACCGATCAACCCCTGGGAAAATACTTGCCGGAACTCAAAGGAACCAATAAAGAAAATCTGTTAATCCGGGATATTATGACACATCAGGCAGGTTTGCAGGCCTGGATCCCCTTTTACCAGAAGACATTAAAAGATAATATGCCGGATCCTGCCATTTATTCGGATCATTATTCTGATGAATTCCCGTTCAGGGTTGCTGAACAACTCTATATCCGCCATGATTATCCCGATACCGTCTTTGCTGCCATTCTGGCTTCCCCACTGCGTTCAACCCGTGATTACAAATACAGTGACCTTGGATTCTACCTGTTGAAAAAGGCTGTCGAAAAGATCACAGAAATTCCCTTTGAAGAATATCTTGACAGAGAATTTTACCGGCCGATGGGACTTTCCACAATTTGTTTTAACCCCAGGAAACATTTTCCAATCGACCGGATCATGCCAACCGCATACGATAATACTTTCCGTAAACAATTGCTCCGTGGCGATGTTCACGATCCGGGATCAGCCATGATCGGGGGTATTTCAGGACATGCCGGGTTGTTTTCCGATGCCGGTGACCTGGCTGTGATCCTACAGATGTTGCTGAATCAGGGAGAATACGGAGGGAAACAATATCTTATGCCCTCGACCATTAAAAAGTTCACTCATGTTCAATTCCCTGAAAACGGAAATCGTAGAGGACTCGGGTTTGATAAGCCATTGCTGAACTTCTCACCGGATAGCCCTGCCTGTGAAAGCGCTTCAAAAAACAGTTTCGGCCATTCCGGTTTTACCGGAACCTATTTCTGGGCAGATCCGGATAACAACCTGATCTATATTTTCCTGTCAAACCGCGTTTACCCGGACGAAGAAAACACCCGTCTCTCCGGAATGAATATCCGTACCCGCATTCACCAGGCTATGTACGACCTGCTGAAGACAAATGAAGGATCAAAATGAATTCGCTATTTTTACACTTTATTTGTTCAATCAGCTCTTCAGATGAATCTCTCAATACCTGGAATTTATGAATTCACAATCTAAATCATTCTTAATCTGGTTAATAGCATTTTTCCTGACTTTTACACTTGCTGTTTTTCAGCGAATCACAGGGCCTACTTATGAGATTCATGGGAAAATAGCTATCGGGAAGGATTTGATCAAATACAAACTGATCCGGACATATGACGGAGCGGACGGAGCATTGATTTCGATTAAAATTCCCGATACGGCCATCAAAGGGAAAATTACTTATCAACGATTTAAAAGCAATGATCCATGGACGGTTGAACCGATGCAGCGGACGGGCAATCAATTATCCGGAAGATTGAGTCATCAGCCGCCAACTGGTAAAGTAGCCTACCAGGTTACGCTTGCAAAAGACAATCAGCAATATATTCTGAATCCTGAACCTGCGGTGCTCCGGTATAAAAGCCCCATCCCTAAATATGTTCTTTTACCGCATATTGTGTTTATTTTCCTGGCCATGCTATTTTCTGTACGAACGGGTTTTGAAGCTATCTTCCGCAGTAATAAAACTTATGTATATACCTGGTGGACAGTCATTACTCTTTTTATTGGAGGATTGGTCTTTGGCCCGATCGTTCAGAAATTATCTTTCGGAGCCTATTGGACAGGATGGCCATTTGGACATGATCTGACCGATAATAAATCCATCGTGGCATTTATCTTCTGGATCATCGCTTTATGGGCGCTTCATAAAAACCGGGAAAATAAATTTTGGCCCATACTTGCCTCAGTAATACTGTTTATTGTTTTTCTCATTCCCCATTCCCTGCTGGGTTCTGAGATTGATTATTCCAAACAACCCCAAACCGAGCAAACCAAATGACGATCACTCTTATAATATCGGTTATAACAGCTATTATCTCCATTCTTGGATTCAGTTCCCCGGAGTTTTTCGACAAGCTGAAATTCAATGCATATGACGTTCTCCACAGCAATCAGTGGTATCGTTTCTTTACTTACGGCTTTCTCCATGCCAATTGGTTTCACCTGTTGATTAACCTGATGGTGTTTTATTCTTTCGGAGAAATCGTTGAAAAGATTTTTCAATATAATTTCCAGGAAAAATATATTCTTTACTTTCTTTTGTTATATGTCGGAGGGTTGCTTCTTTCAATCATCCCTGCCTTCGGAAAACATAAGAACGATGTATTTTATAATGCAATCGGGGCTTCCGGCGCCATTTCAGGAATTATCTTTGCCAGCATTTTGCTTTATCCCACGGGAAAGATCATGTTCTTTTTCATTCCCATAGGAATTCCCGCTCCGGTATTCGGGATACTATATCTGATCTATGAAGGTTATATGAGCAAGCATGGGAAAGATAACATTGGCCATGATGCTCATCTTTGGGGAGCTTTATTCGGATTGATTTATACGATCATCCTGAAGCCTTCGCTGGTAACTCTGTTTTTCCTTCAGCTCGGGATTACCTTATAATGCGGATTTTTCAATTCTGACGCGGGCATCAACCACTGTGATGGATTCTTCCTTACCCAGAAGAGGATTAAAATCCAGCTCAACGATTTCCGGAGCTGCTTTAACCAATGCGGATAGCCGCTGGATGATATCTGCAAATTTCATTTCATCGATACCTTTCTGGCCCCTGACACCTTTGATAATCTTATAGCCTTTCAAACCATGGATCATATTCAGTGCTTCATCTTTGCTTAACGGAGCAAGGCCAGCACGGACATCTTTCAGAACTTCAATGAAAACACCTCCCAATCCGCAAAGGATCATATGTCCGAATTTGGGTTCATATTTAGCGCCTGCAAACAATTCCACGCCACTCAGCATGGGTTGTATCAAAATAGCGGTGGTTTGCGGAATCCGGATCATTCTGTCGAATTCCTTCCGGGCTTGTTCTTCATTCCTGACATTCAGAACGACTCCACCCACATCGGATTTATGGACAGGGCCAACCACTTTCATAACCACAGGAAATCCAAGTTTTGATGCCGCTTCAGCCGCTTTATCAGCGGA
Source organism: Bacteroidota bacterium (assembly GCA_030706225.1). Lineage (GTDB taxonomy): Bacteria > Bacteroidota > Bacteroidia > Bacteroidales > FEN-979 > JAUZOW01. Next base: position 5,076 of record JAUZOW010000158.1, read on the forward strand.
TTTTACGACAGCTTCGCCTGCACGCGGAATTCCGCAACTATCCAGCAGGTCACGAATACATGACGGAGCAAGATATCCGTCTTTTGAATTATCAATAACCGAACGGATTTTTGCGACATCCACTTTCGGAAGTTCCGGCGATTCAGGAGCCGGAGCCGGTTGATTATATACCCGGCAGAGAGCATTTCCAAAAACCACTTCATCCGAAAAGAATACCCTTCCACGGGAAATAAACTCTTCGATTTCCTCTTTTGCTGTAAGGATAGAAGGGAGGATGGGGAAAATCGGTTTTTTTGCAATTTTCATCCGTTCATCCAGAACTCGGTATGCC
>JAUZOW010000159.1 GCA_030706225.1 Bacteroidota bacterium
AAATCCAAAAGTTGGGCTCGAGCTGCATCTACTTTCTGCTGGCGAATCTTTTCCTGGTCAGCAAATTTTTCTTTCAGCACTTGCCGCGCTTCATCTATCATCGCGTTGAGATCCTTGTCGTTCAGGTTTTTCCGTGCAATATCGTTGACGGTTCTTTCCTGTTGTTCAAGGGTTTTTGTAGTAGTTCCGTTGATGATTTCTTCAAGTTGTTTTTTTGCAGCCTCGATTTGTGCTTTTCTTTCTTTTTTGGTGAGTTTGCCGCTGGTAGAACAGCTATCCATACCTGCTGCAACGGCAACCATCAGAAGGAGAATAAGCAAATGCTGCCAACGGATGGTTTTGATTTTTTGCACAATCTCTGTCATGGTTTTTTGTTTAAAAATGATTTGTATTTTATACAAATATCATGCCTTATAGAAAGGGAATTTCACCACTTTCGCTTTTAATGCCTTATCACGGATTTTAATGCGGATTTCGCTCCCTTCGGCTGAAAGAGCTGTAGGAACATAACCCATTCCGATAGGTTTTTTCAGGGAAGGTGACATAGTACCGGAAGTCACTTCACCGATCACATCTCCGTTTTCGCTGACAATTGAATAGCCATGTCTTGGAATTCCCATTTCCGTCATTTCGAAACCGATAAGTTTGCGTGAAACGCCTTCTTTTTTCTGTTTCAGTAAAGCGGCTTTATTCATGAATTCCTTACCGTCGTTGAATTTGGTGATCCAACCCAGACCTGCTTCGATGGGTGATGTAGTATCGTTGATGTCGTTACCATAAAGGCAGAATCCCATTTCAAGACGAAGGGTATCGCGTGCGCCAAGACCGATCGGTTTGATACCGAATTCTTTTCCTGCTTCCATAACGGCATTGTATATTTTAACGGCATCTGCGTTGGCCATGTAAACTTCGCAACCACCCGCACCGGTATATCCTGTCGTAGAAAAGATTACATCCTTCACACCGGCAAATGTCAGTTTCTTGAAGGTATAATATTCCATATCTGTTACAGGAGTATCCGTAAGCTTCTGCATAGCTTTGAGAGCAAGAGGGCCCTGAATAGCAAGCTGGGAAATTTCATCCGACGCATTATACAATGTAGCACCGAATTTATTCTGGCTGTTGCACCAAGCCCAGTCTTTATCGACATTAGCTGCATTCACTACCAGCAAATAGGTTTGAGGATCCACACGGTAAACCAGAAGATCATCCACAATACCTCCTTTGTCATTCGGCAGGCAGGAATACTGAACTTTTCCGTCAACCAGCTTCGAAACATCGTTGGATGTGACCCATTGCAAAAATTCCAGTGCTTTCGGCCCTTTGACCCAGAATTCACCCATATGGGAAACATCAAAAACGCCCAGTTTATGGCGAACTGTTTCATGTTCCGCGATGAGTCCTTCAAAAGTAACCGGCATTAAATAGCCCGCAAACGGGACCATCTTGGCCCCCAGGTTTTGATGAATAGTCGTGAATGCAGTGGTTTTCATGTTCAAGTTTTTTATTAACGCAGCAAAGGTAGAAAAAATTGTCAGCCCGGTTGTTAACTTAACCCGGATTTGCTAACCTTAAAAAGTTGAAAACTCAATGGCTGAGACGACTTAAATTTTATTTCGTATTTTTGACCGCCAATGTAATTCCTATGATGATTTTTCCCCGGAAAAACGTACCTCGCTGGCTTATCTTTCTAATCGATCTGATTATCGTCGTTTTCTCGGTATTGCTCGCCTATCTTTTAAGATTCAACTTTTCAATACCGGATGTGGAATTAAAGCCATTGCCCCTGATTCTTGCTTATATGCTTGTAATCCGCGGCCTCAGTTTCCTTATTGCCCGTACATCTGCCGGTATCATACGGTATACTTCTACAGAAGATGCTCTCCGGGTTGTGGCTACTCTTATATCCGGAAGTATGGTATTTGCCGTGACCAACCTGGTCACCTATTATTTCATAGGAAAATTTTTCTTCATTCCATTTTCTATCATAATTATCGACCTGTTGGTCAGCAGCTTTGCCATGATCTGTTTCCGGCTTGTCGTGAAAGTAGCCTACATCGAATTTCAGTATCCTGAACGGTCGAAAGTCAACGTGGTCATTTATGGCGCCGGAGAAGCAGGTCTGACCGCAAAAAGAGTTCTGGAAAGGGATATGGAGACGAAATATAAAGTCGTTGCATTTCTGGATGATAATTCTTCCAAGATCGGGAAAAAGGCGGAAGGAATCGATATTTACAGCCCTGAAAAACTATCACGGATTGTTGAGAGCAATTCGGTGAAACGGGTAATCCTTGCGATCACATCGTTTGATCCGGACCGGAAGCAGACGCTGGTTGAAGAATGCCTGAACTGGGGAATCCGGGTTATGACCGTACCTCCCATGATCCGTTGGCTGAACGGGGAATTAAATTTCCATCAGATCAAGGATATCCGTATCGAAGATCTTCTGGAAAGAGCGGAAATACATCTGGATATTGAAAAGATCAGCCAGTACCTGGCCGGAAAGGTTATTCTGATCACCGGAGCTGCCGGCTCAATCGGCTCGGAGATTGTCCGTCAGGTTGCACTCTATTCACCCAAACTTCTGATTCTGGTGGACCAGGCAGAAACACCCCTTCATGACCTGGAACTGGAGTGCAACGAATCTTATCCGGGAGTCCCTATCCGGTTTTTCCTGGCCAATATTTGCAATGAAAACCGGATGCGTAGAATATTCTCAGGTCTTAAACCCGGAATTGTATTCCATGCCGCAGCTTATAAACACGTACCGGTTCAGGAACAAAACCCTGAAGAAGCCATCCTCACGAATGTTTTGGGTACCCGGACACTGGCTGACCTGGCTATGGAATTCAATGTGGAAAAGTTCATTATGATTTCCACCGATAAGGCAGTGAACCCTACCAGTGTTATGGGAGCATCCAAAAGAATCGCCGAAATTTATGCACAGTCATCAAATCAGCTGAAAAAAACGAAATTCATAACCACCCGTTTCGGGAATGTACTGGGATCCAGCGGATCTGTTATTCCGCTCTTCCATAGTCAGATTGAAAAAGGAGGCCCGGTCACCATCACAGATCCCAATGTAACCCGTTTCTTCATGACCATTCCGGAAGCTTGTGAGCTTGTTCTGGAAGCCGGAGCGCTTGGCGAAGGCGGTGAGATTTTCATCTTTGATATGGGTAAACCTGTCCGGATCCTTGATCTGGCTGAAAAAATGATACGACTTTCCGGACTTAAGGTTGGAAAAGATATTCAGATCCATTATACCGGATTACGGCCCGGTGAAAAATTGTATGAGGAATTACTGAATATTCAGGAAAACACTCTCCCCACTCATCACCCGCTGATCATGGTTGCAAAAGTGCGTCAATACGACCTCGACATAATCACACGCCAGATCAGCGATCTGATCGATTTAGCTCCTCATGCCCCGGATATGGATATTGTGAAAAAAATGAAAGAGATCGTTCCTGAATACATTAGCCAGAATTCAGTTTTCGAACAGCTTGATGCAAACGCTCATTCTGCTTGATGGTTTTATTATAATCTTAAAATAATCTTCCATTGATAACCCTTTTAGGACCGACTGCTTCAGGAAAAACCCGGCTGGCTGCAGTTGTAGCTGACAAGGTAGATGGAGAAATCATCAGCGCTGACTCCCGCCAGGTTTACCGGGGAATGGATATCGGTACCGGAAAAGATCTAGGTGACTATCTGGTATCCGGGAAGAAAATTCCTGTACACCTTGTAGATATTGCAGATCCCAGAGAAGAATACAACATATACCTTTATCAGAAAGATTTCCGGAAAGCTTATATGGATATCACAGGCCGGGGGAAAATGCCGGTATTATGCGGAGGTTCGGGAATGTATCTTGAATCTGTTTTGAAGGGTTATAACCTGCCGGAAACAATCCATGATGAAGGATGGCAAAAATCATTATCAGCTAAAAGTGATAAAGAGCTGGCCGAAGAATTGATGAAATTGAAAAAGCTTCACGGAACATCAGACATTGAGAATCGCTCAAGAATCATAAAAGCCCTTGAAATTGAATTCAGCAGAAATGCTAATTCCGTCAGGCAATCATTCTCCCCCATCCCATCGACCATATTCGGGCTTAAGCTGGAGCGGGAACTCCAGAAAAAAAAGATCACGGAACGACTCAGGGAAAGGTTACGCCAGGGAATGGTTGACGAAGTTTCACGGTTGATTAAAGAAGGAATTCCATTGCAACGGCTGAAATCCTTTGGCCTTGAATACCGGTATGTAACCGAATATCTGTCAGGAGAGAAAACCTATAATGAGATGTTTGATGCCCTGAATATTGCTATACACCAATTCTCGAAACGCCAGATGACCTGGTTCCGGCGAATGGAACGGAATGGGACGGTCATTCACTGGCTTGACGCTTCAGATTCCCTCTCCAGGAATGCTGAAAAAATCATCAGAATGATGGCTGAATCGTCCTTGATGCTCTATTGACATTTTTGTAACAATTTATTATATTTGTATTAGTTACAAAAATTGGTGGATCAATCCTCAAATCAGATATGTATGAAAAGGTTTACATGGTGGGCCGCATTGGGTTTCTTTCTCATTGCGACAATGATCTTGATTTCAGGTTGTAAGAAGAAATCAAAGGAAGAGACAGTAACACAGATAAAGGGAACAGCTTTTTTCCCTGCCGGAACTTCCGGTGATCTTTCAAATGCTAAAGTGAGTTTGTATCTTACTTTAAATGATTGGTACAACAACTCACCTGTAAAATTTGCCGCAGTTTCAGGCAGTGGAGCATCTGCATCTTTTACAATCCCGGTAGCAGCCGGAAATTACTATTTGGATGTCTGGAAAGATAATGACAATGATTCATATTGGTCGGATGGTGATTTTGTAGGCTGGTACGGATCCGGTGGACTTGGCTCTCCGCTTCTGACTCCCTTTCAGCTTACAACCGGAAGTACCTTTAATGTTTCCGTCACTATGTATGTATATGCGACGAAATAAGTGAAAAAATAGTCACGATCGTCACGTGTCACGATTTGATACGCTGGAACCTGGAACTTTTTTTCGCGTCACGATTTTCCCTCCCCCTGCCCCCTCCCGTGAGATGATTTAGTTGCAAATAAATCTCCTTCAGGGAGGGGGAATATTTGTCGTGGTTACCTTCATGCTATCGTTATGGATCCTCTCCGAGGATCTTTACGCGTCACGATTTGTTACGGTCACGAAGTAATAAAAGATGCCGCAGGAATAGAAAATTTAGT
>JAUZOW010000016.1 GCA_030706225.1 Bacteroidota bacterium
GGAATTCGCAGAAAAGACTGAACGGACGAATGGAAGGGATCGAATTCTCAAAATGAAACTTGATAACCGATCCGTAGCGGAAAAGGTTTACCAGGTGTATAAACAGGTTCTTAAAATTGAATAGGTTTTTTCTTTATAGTTTCACAGTTTCACAGTTTCACAGTTTCACGGTTTCACAGTTTCACGGTTTCACGGTTTCACAGTTTCACGGTTTCACAGTTTCACGGTTTCACGGTTTCGCAGTTTCACGGTTTCACGGTTTCGCTACTTCGCTACTTCGCTGTTTCGCAATTTTACGATTATGACGCAAAACCGCTATCCCCGTAGGGGATCCATTATGGTAGCAATACGGTAACCACGACAAATATTCCCCCTCCCGGAATGAAAATAATTTGCAACAAAATCATCTCACGGGAGGGGGTCAGGGGGAGGGACGATCTTGACGCGTCACGACCCCGAACCCCGAACCCCGAACCCCGAACTTTTTCTTCATAACATATGATATTTCGATTTAATTTACTATATTTGTACTAAAATATCAGTACTTATGAAATCAAAAGGTTCATTCTATACCCAAAAGCAGAAAAGTATTCTTGCCAGGATCGGAGAGAATATCAGGCTGGCGCGGTTACGCAGGAAGCTGAGTATCCGTTCCATGGCTGAACGGGCGGGCATCGCTGTATCTACGATGACAAATATTGAAAACGGTTTTCCTTCCGTTTCCCTTGGAAATTATTTGCAGGTACTGTCGGTCCTTCGTCTTGAGGAAGATTTGTTACTGGTTGCGGACAAAGATCCATTGGGCCGTCAAATTCAGGATGCCGGGTTGATCGTTAAAAAAAGAGCTCCCAAAAAGAAAGAGCTTCATTCTCCTTTTGAGAATGTCATTGACAAAGGGCTTTCCGAAAAACCGGAATTTAAATAATCTGTCATGACCAGAAAAGGGAATCAGGAAATTCTTGTTTATGCCGACTGGTATATGTTTGACAAACCACGGCTGGTTGGGCGACTTTGGCTTTCATCCATCCGGGGGAAGGAAGTATATTCTTTCGAATATGAGAAAGAATGGATTAAGACAGGGATTTCCATTGACCCGGAATTGCCTCTGTTTGTAGGAAGGCAGTACGCAGGTTCAAATGAGAATTTCGGAATTTTAAAAGATTCTTCGCCGGATCGTTGGGGACAATTGCTTATGATACGCCGGGAAATACTGTTATCGAAAACGGAAAAGAGAGCATCCCGACCTTTATCCGGAATTGATTTTTTATTGGGTGTTCACGACAGTCACAGGATGGGCGGCCTCCGGTTTAAAAGAAGTGAAGACGGAGATTTCATGAGCAATGATGTATTACTGGCAGCTCCTCCTTGGACTTCTTTGAGGGAGCTTGAAATTGCCGTTGAACAATATGAAAAACATTCAGATGAATTGGATGAAGCTTCTCTTGTCTGGATCAATCAACTGATTGCCCCGGGATCATCCCTGGGAGGAGCCCGGCCTAAAGCAGATGTCCTGGATTTGGAAAACCGGCAATGGATTGCGAAATTTCCAGGCAGGAACGATAATTCAGATGTCGGACTGTGGGAAATGATCGTTCACGAACTGGCTTTCAGAGCAGGAATAACCGTTCCGAAAGCCGCCATAACCCGGTTAGGTTCCCCCTGTCACACTTTTTTGTCCAAACGTTTCGACAGGACTGTGGATAACCGGAGGATTCATTATGCTTCAGCCATGACGCTGTTGCAACGAAAGGATGGTGACGATGCATACAGTGGTGTAAGCTATCTGGATCTGGTTTCCTTTATCCGGTCGGAATGTACGGAAGTCAACAAAAACCTGGAAGAGCTTTTTCGCAGGGTCTTATTTTCCGTTTGTGTATCAAATACGGATGATCATTTACGGAATCACGGTTTTTTGTATACTGAAAAAGGTTGGACACTTTCACCTGCATTTGATATCAATGTCAATGAATCCGGTACCGGGTTAAAGCTGAATATTGATGAAAAAAACAACGCATTGGATATAAACCTGGTAATGAGTACGGCACCGTTGTATTTAATATCCGGCAGACGTGCACAAGAAATCAAAGAGGAAGTACTAAAAGCAGTTTTCAATTGGCGTAAAATTGCAGCCAAGTACAAAATTCCACTACTGGAAACAGAACGGAAAGCGAAGGCGTTTAAGATCGTGACGCGTGACACGTAACAACCCGTAACATTGATGAATATTTTTGAGTATCTGCAGAAAAAATAGTTATTTTGCATTAAAATAACATAAACCAAAAACTTATTTCTGTCATGAATCGATCCCTGAACCGGTCGCTGGTATGGATATTCCTCTTTCTGGCGGCTACATTTGCTTACGGGCAAACTTCGACCATTGATCTGACCACACCCCTGGCGGTAGATCCCAATGTGAAGATCGGAAAGCTTGATAATGGTCTGACATATTATATCCGGCAAAACAAGAAACCGGAAAACAGGGTTGAACTTCGTCTTGCCGTGAATGCCGGCTCTATTCTGGAGCGGGATGACCAGCAAGGGCTGGCTCATTTCATGGAACACATGAATTTCAACGGGACAAAAACATTTCCTAAAAATGAGCTGGTTGATTTCCTGCAGAAGACCGGTGTACGTTTTGGCGCTGATATCAACGCATATACCGGATTCGACGAAACCGTTTACATGCTTCAGCTCCCGACCGACGATACAACCCTGATCAACAAGGGATTGCAGGTTCTGGAAGACTGGGCTCATAATGCCACACTGGATGACAAAGAAATCGACAAGGAACGCGGTGTGATCACAGAAGAATGGAGAATGGGACTTGGCGCTGAAGACAGAATGATGAAAAAATATTTTCCCATTCTGCTTAAGAATTCACAGTATGCTGAACGTATCCCTATCGGGAAAATCGATATTATCCAGAATTTCAAACATCAGTCACTGAAAGATTTCTATCACGAATGGTACCGTCCGGATCTGATGGCAGTGGTTGTTGTCGGAGATATTGACCCGGCCGTCATGGAAGCCAGGATCAAAGCCCACTTTTCAAAAATGCCGAATCCGGCCAATGAAAAGCCGAGAAATATCTTTGACATTCCTGACAACCAGGATCCTCTGATCGCAATTGCCACCGATAAAGAAGCAACCCAGAATATGGTTGAATTCTTCTACAAACATCCTCTGGAACCGAAAAATAACCTGGGTGATTTCCGTAAAGAGATCCTCGCTGAAATCTTTACCAGCATGCTGAATCAACGTCTCGGTGAAATCAGTCAGAAACCGGATGCTCCGTTTGTCAATGCAGGCACTTTCTACGGCGGATTTCTCGCCCGGAACAAAGAAGCTTACGGCGGATATTCCGTTGCAAAAGAAAACCAGATCGACAAAGCACTGGCTACCGTCCTGGCTGAAAGCGAACGGGTAAAGCGTTTTGGCTTTACAGCTACCGAATTTGAACGCCAGAAGGAAGATATGCTCAGCAAATATGAAAAAGCTGCCAAAGAATTCACGAAGACTGAATCCATGGACTTTACGAATGAATATGTATCGAACTTCCTGACCAAGGATCCTATTCCCGGTGCGGAAAAGAAATACAAATATGTAAAAAACCTTCTTCCGGGGATTACTCTTGAAGAAGTGAATAACCTGGCTAAAGAATTCGTAACAGAAAATAACCTGGGTGTTGTCATCACGGCTCCGGAAAAGGAAAACCTGAAAGTCCCCACTCAGGAAGAAGTTGCAAAGATCATTAAGGATTCCCGGACTGCTCCGCTGGAACCTTATGTGGATAAATTCAAGGAAGAACCTCTGATTGCTGAAAAGATTCAGCCGACCGGCATCCTTGCTCGGAAGGAAAACAAAGAACTGGGCTTTACTGAAGTCATTCTGTCAAATCATGTGACGGTAGTCATGAAGCCGACCACATTCAAAAATGATGAAATCCTGGTTTCTGCATACAGCCTCGGTGGTAAATCACTTTATCCCGACAATGAATTCATTTCGGCCAATTATGCTTCCCAGATCATCGATATGAGCGGCGCCGGTAAATTCGACAACATCGAACTCCAGAAAAAGCTGAAAGGTAAGAACATCCAGATTTCTCCGTACATTGAGGATGAAAAAGAAGGTTTCCACGGCAATTCCTCACCGAAGGACTTTGAAACCATGTTACAGCTCATTTACCTGTATTTTGAAGGTCCCCGCAAGGATACCACCGCTTTCCAGACTTTCCTCTCACAAACCGAGAATGAAATGAAGTTCATGAAGAGCAATCCGATCATGACCTTCTACGATACCCTGTTCAAATCTGCTTATCCGGGATACAAGAGAATGATTATTTTCCCGTCGAAAGCACAGTTGGATGAAATCAAGCTGGATGAAGTTTACAAGATCTACAAAGATCGCTTTGCAGATGCCAGCGACTTCCTCTTCTTCTTTGTAGGGAATTTCAATGTCGACTCGATCCTTCCGATGGTTCAGACCTATCTGGGCAACCTGCCTTCGATAAACCGGAGTGAATCTTTCAAGGACACCTCACCCAAGATGGCACCGGGAGAAAACAACCTGACGTTTTACAAAGGCAAGGATCCGCAGAGTATGGTGGCTATCATGATGTCGGAACCCATGGAATGGGGTGACAAAACCAAGCTGGAACTGAAGATGCTCAAGGAAATTATCAGCATCAAGCTGGTTGAAGTGATCCGTGAAAAGATGAGCGGTGTATATTCCCCCATGGTCATGCTGAACTATGATCAGTACCCCACTCCAAAATACCAGATGATCATTGCTTTCGGTTGTTCTCCGCAAATGACGGAAAAGCTGACCACAGCTGTTTTTGATGAAATGAACAAGATCCGCAAGAAAGGACCTACTACTGTTGATTTGAAGAAAGCCCAGGAAGCCCTGATCCGCCAGCGTGAAACAGACCTTGAAAAGAATGAATTCTGGTTACAGAAAATAGAATCGGTATTTTACAACCATGATGATCCGACCGGACTGGCAACATTTAAAGATGATGTCAATGCCATTACCGGAAAAGATTTGAAAAAAACGGCAGAAGAATATTTCAAGGCTAATCATTACACCCGTGTGGTGCTGATGCCGGAAAAACAATAAATGGACAAGGCCGTCAACATAAAGAATAAAAAAGCCGCACATGAATATTTCCTTCTCCAGGAATTCACTGCGGGGATACAGCTTACCGGCACGGAAATCAAATCGGTCCGTGCCGGTAAAGCCAGTATCGTTGACGCCTATTGTCTTTTCCGCGATGAGGAGTTATATGTGATTAATATGCACATCGCCGAATACGGCTATGGTACTTACAATAATCACGAGCCTAAACGCGACCGCAAGCTGCTTCTCACTAAAAACGAACTCCGCAAGCTTGCAACCAAGGTGAAGGAAAAAGGTCTCACCATAATACCCACCCTGCTGTTTATCAATGAAAGAGGTCTTGCCAAGCTTACGGTTTGCCTGGCTCGCGGCAAGCATACCTTCGACAAGCGGGACACGCTCAAGCAAAAGGACATCCGTCGCGAAATGGAACGGAATGATGCCTGAAGTTTGTTACTCACCCCCTCCCTATCTGTCATAAAGATCATTATTTTTGCAAAAAATTAAATTTCATGCAGAAAGCTGCGATCATCATACTAATATCCGTCGTATTGATTTGCCTGGGAAAAGTTTCTTTTGCCCAACGGAAAGAGAAGGAAAAAGAATCAAAGGATCCTGGTAAAATTACATGGATGAGTTTTGAAGAAGCTTATCAGAAGAACAAAAAAAAGCCGAAAAAGGTCTTTATTGATGTTTATACCGATTGGTGCGGATGGTGTAAAAAAATGGATGCGGAAACGTTCACGGATCCGGCTGTAGTGAAATACATGACCCAGCATTTCTATTGTGTTAAACTGAATGCAGAGCGCAAAGACACCGTTGTAATCGACAATGTGACATTTATCAATCCCAACCCGGATTCACACCGGTCTACACATCAGCTGGCAAATGAACTGCTACGCGGGAACATGTCCTACCCTTCTTATGTATTCCTGAATGAAAAAAGCCAGTGGCTGACTGTTGTCCAGGGATATCAGTCCGTAAAGGATTTTATCCCGATCCTGCATTACTTCGGTGAAGATGCATACATCAAAACTCCCTGGGAGGAATATAAGTCGAAATACCTTGATGACAATACAAAATAAAAAATGCGAAGTACAATTTAATTTGCACTTCGCATTTTACACTTTGCACTTTGCACTTTGCACTTGTCTATTGGGGTGGAAGATGGGACTCGAACCCACGGCCCTCAGAGCCACAATCTGATGCTCTAACCAAACTGAGCTACATCCACCGTTTTAAGAAGCTGCAAAAATAATAATTTTCTGAAACATTTTCAATAATTTTGCCCTGACTCATTAAACAAACCCGGCCTGTTGCTTTTTAAAAAGACAAAATACCTTTCATCCGGCAGTTTATCGGCGCTTGCCTGGAAAAAATTCAGGAGAAACAAGCCCGGATTCATATCCTTGTTATTTATAGGAATGATTATCGTGATCGCGATCCTGGGATACCTGATCACACCGGATAACAGCCCGCTTGCCAATGAACAGCATCTGGAGCTGGGTTTAAAAAAGCCTGGATTTACGGTTAATATGCTCCGGGTTCATAAAAATCAATCCATTAAAGATCAAAGCCTTTTTGAGATTATGCTTTTCGGGAAAACGCCCGAGTATATCAATATTCCCATTGGTCAGTTCCGTTTTTCCGGGAATTCTATCATTGTAGAAGAATATTCCGGAGAGCCCGGGAGACCTTCATCCACTGAAAAATTCGGTCTTGCCGATGTCATCTACCCAATGGCAGGTGATTCCACTCACTACCGGGAAGTAAACGGATACCTTATTTTCCGGGATATTTACGGACACCAGATCCGGAGGACCCCCGACGACCTGGCTATCGACTTGCTGACCAACAATATTGAAAAAACGACTTTCTGGCTGGGAACCGACCGTTTTGGCCGTGACTTGTTAAGCGAGCTGATCATCGGAACCCGCGTCAGTCTTTCGGTTGGATTCATCTCCGTCTTTATCTCCCTGGTAATCGGGATTTTTATCGGTGCTCTCGGCGGATTTTTCCGGGGATGGATTGACAATTTCGTTGTCTGGTTTATTAATGTGATTTGGTCGATCCCTACCCTGTTGCTGGTCATCGCCATCACTTTTGCTCTGGGAAAGGGATTCTGGCAGGTTTTTGTAGCGGTAGGACTGACCATGTGGGTTGAAGTAGCCCGTGTGGTTCGTGGTCAGATCCTCAGTATCCGCGAGAAAGAATTTGTAGAAGCCGGAACAGCGCTTGGATTCACGAATTTCCGGATCATTTTCCGTCACATTCTTCCCAATATTATGGGAATTGTAATTGTCATTTCTGCTGCCAATTTCGCCTCTGCAATTTTACTGGAAGCAGGACTCAGTTTTCTGGGAATTGGTGTCCAGCCACCTATGCCTTCCTGGGGTGCCATGATTAAAGAAAATTACGGTTATATTATTCTGGATTCAGCCTACCTGGCGATCATTCCCGGTTTTGCAATAATGTTCCTCGTCCTGGCTTTTATGCTCGCCGGAAACGCACTGAGAGATGCGCTGGATGTAAGAAGCGTAAACTGATGAGCAGCTGAACTATCTCCTCGAATGATGAATCATGTTGTAATCCTGGCAATTCTTTGTTGCACGGGTCTTGCAACGTCCTTTGTTCAGAGAAAATTTCAAAGCAAAGTAAATATCCATCCCCGTCATATCATTGAAATTGAAGAGCCAGCCCAGCTTGTCAGTACCGATCGTAATGCCATATGCCCGGATAGCCAACCCAATACGGGGCATCGATTTGTTGTACATTGAAAAAGGTACATCCACTTCGAAATTTTCCGTTTCATAACGCGGGGTAACAGCCAGCTGCGTCGGTCGTGTCAACGAGTTGGGTGCAAAACGGAAACCATAGATCAGGGATGCATTCAGATACCATTTCTTCTGGAGATGATAGTCGAACTGTATGCTGAGTGCCGATGGGAGCCAAATGGTCATGCTGTTTCCCCTGTATGCCGCTGTTTTGCTTCCATAAAAGCGGTAACTGATGGTATCCATCAATTGCTGAATGGTCGAATACTGAAAGTGATTCAGTCCATCCCATTGTGAAGACCTGTTATCGATACTATATTGTGCAGCATGTTTGTAAAAGCTGATGGCTCCGGCATCGATCAGAGCTACCCCAATCCGGTACTCGTAATCCTCAGCCTGAGGCTCACAGATGTGGTTGAAATATTGTTTCTGGTGTAACCGGTTCAACCGGTAATAGGTAAAGCCAAGATCAAAAGCAAAGCCACTCCCCTTGATCATATCACTGCCCCAGTATTTCTGTGCATTGTAATCCAATGGCAAAGAATAGCCGTAATTTGCATCCATATTCCTGATTATCACCGTTGTATCGTCAGGGACTTTGTAATCGGCTTTATTCATATACATATATGCGCCGGAATACCCTTCCAGCCTGCGAATGGAAATTCCACCTGCCAGTACGTCGAAATTGCGTCCGTAAAGTACCGTTGAATAGGAAAGACCGATATCCAGCCAGGTCAGTTCCGCCATTCCTGCATAATTTTTGTCATTGTAAAAAATATTCTGCTGAGGCTTATATTTCAGCCCGATATAAGTAAAATTGGCAATTTCGTATGGAATATCAGTGACAGAGAAAACGGACCGGACAGATGTCGTCAATGCCAGGGTATGAGGTCCGAAGGCGACCATAACACCGGGGCCGTTCAATCTTATATTCTCATAAGCCTGCCGGTTGTTCTGATTGGCATAATGATAAAAGGTCAACCCTGAAGTTCCATATTCGGTATGGGCCGGGAAGGTATATCCTTTCCGGAAAATGTCGGAAAGGCTGAATTCGCTGTTTTTAAGATAAAGATAATTTTGCTGAAGAAACAGATCGCCGCTGAGGAAATTGACATCAATATAGGTTTTGCTGTTATTCATGGAACTCGGATTCAGCTGGATCCCGTTCACTCCCGAATAGTTCCCCAAAGCAGTTCCGTACATTTCCTGGGCTGACGACGATATTCCCGGCATGATCAGGATCATGATCAGGGGAAATATCTTCTTTATGACTTCACTCCGGAATCTCATAGTATGACAGGTATTTAAAGTCCGGATAGTTCAACAATAACGAACCCATCCGTTCAGATATTATATTTTACTTTTATATCTAAGACACGAAAAACGGGTAAAGGTTGTTCGGGGAAAGGACTTTTAAAAAAAGTGTATCTTTGTACCCTTGTTTCCGGTCGAAAGATCCATGCGGGTGTGGCGTAATTGGTAGCCGCGCAAGACTTAGGATCTTGTGCCTTCGGGCGTGGGGGTTCGAGTCCCTTCATCCGCACACCGGTAAACAGAGAAACCGATAAAAACGTTATACATGAACATTACCAAAGAAAGTACCGGCCCGCTTACCGCGATAATCAAAATCGAGATCATTAAGGCAGATTATGAAGAAAAAGTCAATAAAGTCCTTAAGGATTACCAACGTAAGTCAAACATGCCCGGGTTCCGCCCGGGAAAAGTACCCGCGGGACTGATCCGGAAAATGTACGGAAGAGCCGTCATGATGGAAGAAATCAATTCCCTGATCTCCGAATCTCTCTCTTCATTTCTTGTTAATGAAAAACTGGATATCCTCGGAAATCCTCTTCCTAATATGGAAAAGAACCAAACGCTGGATTTCGACCGTGAAGATATCCCCTACGATTTCTATTTTGATATCGGAATAGCTCCTGATATTAATACCGATCTGACTTCCCTGCCTCCGGTGGAAAGATACCTGATCCAGGTCTCTGATGATATGATCAACCATTATATCGAAGATACCCGCCGTCGCTTTGGAAAACACGTTGAAGAAAAGAAGGAAGAAGTAGAAAAGAAAGACGAAGAGAAAAAAGAACCGGAAATCATTCCGGCGGAAATGAATGTTGAATTTTTTGAACAGGTATTTCCTGGTAAAGAAGTGAAAACGGAAGAAGAATTCCGTAACCTCGTAAAACAGGAAGCAGCCAACAGCTTTATAAAGGAAACTGATCACCTGTTCTATCACCAGGTCTCTGATAAACTGGTGGAAGCAATCCCGGTCGACCTTCCCGATGAATTTCTCAAACGCTGGCTTTTGGAGCAGAAAGACAACAAACTTTCTCCGGAAGAAGTGGACAAACAATACGGTGATTTTTCCGAAAATATGCGCTGGCAACTCATCGAAAACAAAATTATCCGCGATAACGAAATTAAAGTCACCGACGAAGATATCCGCCACTATATCCTTCAGTATTTCCTGAATCAACCCGGAGTTGATAAAATGGATGAAGAATCCAAAAAAAGATATGACGCTGTGGTAGATGTCTTGATGAAAAACAAAGAACAGGTCCAGAAAATCAATGACGAATTGTTTACAACCCGCCTGACGGATCTTTTCAAGGAAAAGCTGACCATTGAAAACAAAGAGGTTTCTTACGAAGAATTTATTAAATTAGCTTCTGCAATACATCATCATGCCGGCGAGGAAGCTCACGAACATGAAGAAGAACATGATCATGAGGCGGAACCGGAACCGGAACAAGAACCGGAAAAATAATATTAACGGATAAAAACCGACTTCTATGGACGAATTCACAAAATTTGCAACCAGAGGACGGGGTATTAACCCGCTTACACTGGACAGGTACAAGACGGTTAATGAACATTACATTTCCCCTACAATCATTGAAGAGCGCCAATTAAACATCGCCACGATGGATGTATTTTCCCGTCTTATGATGGACCGTATCATCTTTCTGGGAACACCCATCGACGATTATGTCGCCAATATTATCCAGGCACAACTGCTATTCCTCGAATCCACGGATTCGAAAAAAGATATCCAGATCTACCTGAATACTCCGGGAGGATCGGTATATGCAGGGCTTGGAATATATGATACAATGCAGTATATCGCTCCGGATGTAGCTACAATCTGTACCGGCATGGCCGCATCCATGGGTGCCATCCTGCTTTGCGCGGGTGCGAAAGGTAAACGCACCGCTCTGAAGCATTCCCGCATCCTGATCCATCAGCCAATGGGAAGCGCCGAAGGACAGGCATCGGATATTGAGATCACCACCCGGGAGATTCAGAAACTAAAGAAAGAGCTTTACGATATTATTTCCACACATTCCGGACAATCTTACAAAAAGATTCTGAAGGATGCCGACCGCGACTACTGGATGACCTCGGAAGAAGCGAAAGAATATGGAATGATCGATGAAATCCTTTTAGTAAGTAAACTTGGATAATTTTTTAAAAAGATGGCCAAAACCGTAGATCGTTGTTCTTTTTGCGGACGTGATAAATCGGAAGCGAATATTCTGGTATCCGGCATTAACGCCCAGATCTGCGATGCCTGTATCGCCCAGGCTCAGGTGATCCTGGAAGAGGAAATGGCTTTAAAGTCACAAAAGACTCTTCCGGATTATAATGTAATGAAACCAGTAGAGATCAAAAAGTATCTCGACCAATATGTGATCGGACAGGAAGAAGCCAAAAAGGTCATTTCTGTTGCGGTTTACAACCACTATAAAAGAATTCTGAATTCAAAGAAAGCCAAAGAGGATGATGTTGAGATCGAAAAGTCCAACATCATTCTGGTTGGCGAAACAGGTACCGGAAAGACACTCCTGGCCCGCACCATCGCTAAAATGCTTCATGTTCCCTTCTGTATTGCCGATGCAACGGTACTTACCGAAGCCGGTTATGTCGGGGAAGATGTGGAAAGCATCCTTTCACGGCTTCTGCAGGTTGCCGACTATAATGTAGCAGCTGCAGAACGGGGTATTGTTTTTATCGACGAGATCGACAAGATCTCCCGGAAAAGCGATAATCCGTCGATCACGAGAGATGTCTCCGGTGAAGGAGTTCAGCAAGCCCTGCTGAAGCTTCTCGAAGGTGCTGTAGTCAACGTCCCTCCCCAGGGAGGCCGTAAGCACCCGGAACAAAAGATGATCCAGGTCAATACCCAGAATATTCTCTTTATTACGGGTGGCGCCTTTGATGGTATTGAAAGAAAAATCGGCTCCCGCCTCCAGACCCAAATGATCGGCTATGCGGCAAGCCGTGGAAAAGAAAGGATTGATAAGGATAACCTGCTGCAATATGTTTCTCCTGTCGACCTGAAAAGCTACGGGTTGATACCGGAACTCGTCGGACGTCTTCCGGTCGTCACTTTTCTCCATTCCCTCGACCGGCAAACCCTGAGAAGAATACTGACAGATCCAAAAAATTCACTGACACGCCAGTATATTAAGCTTTTTGAAATGGATAACATCAAGCTGACGTTTGATGATGAAGCACTTGATTTTATTGTCGATAAATCCATCGAGTTCAAGCTGGGTGCCAGAGGTTTGAGATCCATACTGGAAGCGATCATGACCGATGCCATGTTCAGCCTGCCGTCATCCAATAATGTTAAAACATTAAAGGTAAACCGGGCTTTCGTGGAAGAGAAATTCGACCATTCCAATATCGCCCGTCTGAAAGTTGCCTGACAATAATGCAGCACTGGATTTCGTTTTATCGCGGATGCAAATGCAATTTCGCCAATCGGTACAGATCATTTGCGGACTTTTCCTCATTATTTTTCTGTTACCGGGGAAAATTCACGCCCAGGATACTGTGGGTCATATAAAAGTACCCGCCAGAGTTATCGATGGAGATACTATTGCATCCATTGATATGCGGGCAGTCGTCATTTTCCCTGCCGGCCCTCCGATGACCGTCACGATGCTTCCTCCTGATTTCTACCGTCTTGTCTACAATGTTAAAAAAGTCTACCCGTTCGCTAAACTGGCTGCTGTAAAGCTCCTCGAATACCAGAAAATCCTCGATACCATCCATTCCGATCGGGAAAAGAAAAAATTTATCAAGCTGGCCCAGAAACAACTGGAAGCTGAATTCGGCAGCCAGGTCCGCGACCTTACGATCACACAGGGGAAAATCCTGATCAAGCTGATCTACCGGGAAACCGGGAATTCTACTTTCGGAATCATTAAAGAATTGCGTGGAAGCTTTACGGCTTTCATCTGGCAAACCGTGGCGACCATTTTTGGCTATGACCTGAAAACACAATACCAGCCCGACGGTGACGACCAGGCGATCGAAAAGATAATTCTGATGATTGAAGCCGGAGAACTATGATACCCGATTCCATGAAAAATGTAATTTTACGGTACCCTATCGAAAATTTATGAAATTATCCATCGTCATCGTGAACTATAATGTCAGGTATTTCCTCGAACAATGCCTGTATTCAGTTCAGAATGCCTGCCATGACCTGGAAGCAGAGATCTTTGTGGTGGATAATAATTCGGTAGATGGCTCCGTCAAGATGGTCAGTGAAAAATTTCCGGAAGTCAGGCTTATCGAAAACCGCGAGAACAAAGGCTTTGCTGTTGCCAACAACCAGGCAATCCGACAGGCGACAGGCGAATATATCCTTCTTCTGAATCCCGATACTCTCGTGGAGGATGATACCTTCACCAAGTGCATCCAGTTCATGGATAACCATCCCGATTCCGGAGGGCTGGGTGTAAAAATGATCGACGGGAAAGGTAAGTTCCTTCCGGAATCCAAACGGGCACTGCCTCGCCCTTCTGTCGCTTTTTACAAGATATTCGGATTTTCGGCATTATTCCCGAAATCACACCTCTTCGGTAAGTATCACCTGGGTTACCTGGATAAGGACAAGATCCATGAAGTGGATGTTCTTGCCGGCGCTTTTATGATGCTCCGCAAAAAAATGCTGGACACCATTGGACTCCTCGATGAATCCTTCTTTATGTATGGAGAAGATATCGACCTGAGCTACCGCATCACCAAAGCTGGCTATAAGAATTATTACTTTCCGGAAACCCGCATCATTCACTATAAAGGAGAAAGCACCAAGAAAAGCAGCGTGAACTATGTATTCGTGTTCTACAATGCCATGGTCATTTTTGCTAAAAAGCACTATTCTCAGAAAAATGCCCGTAGCTTTTCGTTGCTTATAAATATCGCTATCTACCTCCGTGCCTTTATCTCCATCCTGACCCGGTTCTTTAAACGAATCATTCTTCCTCTGACTGATGCAGCCATGATTTATGCCGGAATCTATATTATCAAAGGATACTGGGAAAAAGCAATTATATACCCTTACGGAGGACACTTCCCACCTGTATTCCTGCTTGTAGCCGTTCCAGCTTATATCCTGATCTGGTTAACCTGTGTCTATCTGTGCGGAGGTTACGATAAGCCTGTCCGGATGCGAAAAATCATCCAGGGACTGGTTACCGGTACCCTGATTATCCTGATTTTGTATAGCCTTCTGAGCGAACATTACCGTTTTTCGAGAGCATTACTGATACTCGGCGCACTCTGGGGTATGATCAGCATGCTGGGATTGCGATATATCATCCATTTGCTGGGCTTTAAGGGATTTCTGATCGGTGTGGAAAAGAACCGGCATTTTATCATTGTCGGAGAAAAAGAAGAAGCAGAACGGGTTTCAGGATTATTGCAGAAAACTTTCATCAAGCCGGCATTCATCGGGCTGGTCAGCTACCACCCGCACAAAAATTCCACCAACGGCTTTATCGGGAACCTTGAGCAAATCAAGGAAATCATAAACATTTACAAGATCGATGAATTGATCTTTTGTGCCAAGGATATCCCGGCCCAGGTGATCATGGACAATATGTCGGAACTGGGAGACTTGCAGGTCGATTTCAAGATTGCACCTCCGGAAAGTCTTTCCATCATCGGAAGCAATTCCATCAATACCAGTGGCGATCTGTATGTCATCGATCTCAATGCCATCACACGTATCCAGAATCGCAGAAACAAACGACTGACGGATATCCTTTCCGGCATTCTCCTGCTTCTTATATACCCGGTCGCCCTGTTTATCGTCAGGCATCCGATCGGCTTGCTGAAGAACATTTTTTCGGTTCTGTTCGGGTATAAATCCTGGGTAGGTTACATCCCTCTGAGTGATATGGAATCCCAGCGGCTTCCGGTTATCCGGAAAGGTGTTCTGAATCCCGGGGATGCTTTCGGAAAGAAAGAGATTCCTTCAGAAGCCGGCCCTCATCTGAATCTCATGTATGCACGAGATTATCAATACATTAACGACATCTCCCTCATCTTCAAAGGATTCCGGAACCTGGGCAGGAGAGTATAAATAATTATAATCATAAGAAAATGGATCTGAAACTTACACGTCCCCTTGCATTTTTCGACCTGGAAACCACTGGGATCCGGGTAGCTGTCGACAGGATTGTCGAGATCTGCATCCTCCGGATAAATCCGGATCAAACCACGAATGTTTTTACTCAACGGGTGAATCCGGAAATACATATTCCGGAAGAATCAACACTGGTTCATGGCATCACCGACGAAGATGTGAAAGATGCCCCGACCTTTGCCATGCTGGCTCATGAGATTAACCAGTTCCTGATGAACTGTGATCTGGCCGGCTTTAACTCCAACAATTTCGATATTCCTTTGCTGATGGAAGAATTCCTGAGAGCCGGAGTGAATTTTGAGCTAAAAGGCAGGAAATTTGTGGATGTTCAGAATATTTTCCACAAAATGGAACCTCGCAACCTGAAAGCTGCATATAAATTCTATTGCGACCAGGACCTGGAAAACGCACACAGTGCTGAAGCCGATACCCGGGCTACTTATGAAATCCTGAAAGCACAGCTTTCACGGTACGAAGGAGTAAATTTTAAGGATAAAAACGGAAAAATATCCCAACCGGTTGTCAATGACGTTAAAGCGCTGAGCGAATTCTCATGGCTTAACCGCAATGCCGATCTGGTAGGATTCATCATCTACAACGAACGTAACGTGGAAGTCTTCAACTTCGGCAAGCACAAAGGTAAACCCGTTTCCGATGTTTTCCACAACGAACCTTCTTACTACGACTGGATCATGAAAAGCGAATTTCCGCTGACAACGAAAAAAGTGATTACAGAAATAAAACTCCGGGCATTGGAGACAAAAAAAATATAATTATGAATTAGTTTAAATCACTTAAAGCCATGAAAAAAACCATTCTAATTACATTGTTACTGATGAGCTTCATTTCTTATAATTTCGCTCAGGAAAAGGTCGTCCAGCTCCCTTCTCCGAGAACTGACGGAGGCATGCCGGTCATGAAGGCGTTGAAAAACCGTCAGACATCCCGTGAATTCAGCAATCGTAAAGTCAGTGATCAGGTACTTTCGGATCTGCTCTGGGCCGGATTTGGAATAAACCGTCCCGATACTAAAAAAAGAACAGCTCCTTCGGCCATGAATTACCAGGAAACCGATGTTTATGTCATCGTTGCAGATGGCGGTTACCTGTATGATGCCGTGAAAAACAGCCTGATTCCGGTCACATCCGAAGACCTCCGTGGAATTGCCGGTATCCAGGATTTTGTCAAAACTGCTCCTGTCAACATCATCCTGGTTTCCGATTACAGCCGGATGACAAAATCTGACGAGCATATGAAAGAAGTATTTGGAATGGCTGACGCTGCTTACGTCAGCGGAAACCTTTATATTTTCTGTGCATCCGAAGGATTGGCAACCGGAGTCAGGGCAGGAATGGACAAGGAAAAACTTGCCAAAGCTTTGAAACTTCGTCCGGAACAGCATATTATGCTGGGACAGGCCGTAGGATATTTCAAGGAATAATAAAGATTAACAGAGGCTGGTTCCGCGATGGAAAGAGTGAATTGCCTTTGCCATCCGAAGAATGATCAGATCCGGTATACCGACCATTTTATACGTCGACTGGAAAATGATTTTTCCGTCATGTTCACAGCGAACATAAGCTGTATAAAGCTTATGGGGTTTCTCACAATCAAAATGAATATAATAATCCAGGGAATCCCGAAGCTCAAAGGATGGGAAAGGCTGTGGAATATGGATTTCAAGTGACTTGTAAAAAGGCGATATTTTACTCTCGCTGCTGATGAGATTGTTGATTTCTTTTTCAACATCTGTCCGCGCATCATCAATGCAATTCAGTAATGCATGCGATGCAAAGGCAATAGCAAAAAGGAAATGAGCCACATCGGGATCAGAAGCATGAATCAGATTCCTGAATTTTTCAATGCGATCCGGATTTACATTCAAACGGCGTAAAATTCCTCCTTCCTGTACCTGGAAAGGCTTGCCCAGATATAAAATACTGGAATATTCCTGACGGGAATTCAGGGTATCTTTATGATTGATGGCCGACAGCCGGATCTCATCGGGATGATCCGGATCCTTCGCCGCAACAATTGTCGCAATATCTCCCGCACTCAGCAGGGTATTAAAAAATACTTTGATCATATCAGCATGATTCTTCAGAAAATCATCAGCCAGATTGATCGCCATACCTAGTACAAACATACCGGGAACAATCAGCCTCTTCCCGATACTGTTCATGAATTCCGGATTGTGGATCTCATTCGTATCTTCCGTGATCCGGCAGAATTCCACTATCTCGTTATCCCTGAATATGATGTTTCGTTTTTTCATCTATTGAACCACTATTTCCTTGATCACCTCAGCCCCCGCTTCTTTATTCAGAGATATTACTATTTTTTCCCGCATGTAAAATATTTCATTTTTTAATGCCGCAGAATCAAGCCGGATAAAAAGAATTTTATTCCTGATATAAAGACGGGTCGTATGCCTGGCTACTACCTTACCTGCCACTTTTTCCCATGACTGGATCAGCTTATTCTCTTTCATCCGATCATCGAGGTGATACGTACTCAGAAACTTACGGATTGCATCCCCAAGTGATTGGTCATCAGTCATTTTCAATTTATAAGTCGCCTTAAGCGACAAAATTACCAAAATTGATCAAAACCCGTTTAAAAGTGTGAATATTTTATGGTCAATATCGAGGGAAGAAAATATATTACGAATCCTTTCCGGTGAAGTATCTGTAATAAAAACCTGACCAAAATTATTTTCGCCGACCAGCCGGATCAATTGCTCCACTTTCCTGTCATCCAGCTTGTCAAAAATATCATCAAGAAGCAAAATCGGTTTAAACCCTTTGCTGTTCTTTGTAAATTCAAACTGGGCAAGCTTAATGGCAACCACAAATGATTTTTGCTGTCCCTGGGAACCGAATTTCTTGACCGGATAACCGGAAATCCGGAAATCCAGGTCATCTTTGTGGATTCCTGTAGTTGTAAACTGGGCGGCCCTGTCGCGGGAAAGAGATTCTTTCAAAAGGTTGCTGAAAGAATTTCCTGAAAGATGAGACTGGTAAATGATATCGACAGAATTTTCGGGACTGCTGCTGATAATACTGAAATATTTCCGGAAAATCGGGATGAATTTTTCCAGAAAATCCTTACGTTCGTTATAAATCCTCTCACCTAGCCGGACCAGCTGTTCATCCCATATTTCCAGTTCTTCCGGACGGAACACCTGGTGTTCGGCAAAAAATTTCAGCAATACATTCCGATGAAACAGCGCTTTCTGGTAATTGATCAGATCGTCAAGATAAACCTTGTTGAACTGGGAAATGACGCTGTCGGTATATTTTCTGCGGGCTTCGCTTCCATCATTGATCAGGTCGCTGTCATAAGGTGAGATCATGACAAGCGGAAACTGACCGATATGATCCGCCAGACGGTCGTACTCCTTTTTGTTGCACATGAATTTTTTCCTGTGCTCCTTTTTCTGAGTACATTGCACCAGAACCTGCGTTTCATCGTTCCGGATGAAAGTTCCATGGATCACGAAGAATTCCTCATTATGGCGTATATTCTGAGAATCTATGGGATTAAAATAGCTTTTGCAGAAGGAAAGGTAATAGATAGCATCCAGGAGATTTGTTTTCCCAACGCCATTGTTTCCCACAAAGCAGTTGATCTTGTCGGAGAAAGAATATTCCGTCTGGGAATAATTCTTAAAGTTCGTTAATGCAAGCTTTTGCAGGTACATAGGTTACGAATGGATTTCCCGGATACATTCGGCGACTTTTTCCATCAGCCACATAGGTGTAGAGGTTGCGCCACAAACCCCGACATCGGAAACATTCCGGAACCATTCCGGATTGAGATCATCTTCGCTGGAAACCAGAAAAGTGGAAGGATTTACCGATTTACATACCTCGAAAAGGAACATTCCGTTGGAACTCTTGGTTCCCGTGACAAAAACGATTGCGTTGTGCTGCGAAGCAAAGATCTTCAGCAGCCGGGAACGGTTAGAGACTTGCCGGCAGATGCTGTCCTGCCAGATAAAATCCACAGGACCATTTCCTGCCGCTTCTTTCATTTTCTGACTAATTTTATCGACAATGCTTCGGAAACCTTCGACGCTCATTGTTGTCTGTGAATAAAGCCGGACAGGTTTTGTAAAATCGATCTTTGCAAGATCCTTTTCATGATTGATAACGATTGCTGTACCCTTGGTCTGTCCAAGCAATCCGTTCACTTCAGCGTGGCCTTCTTTTCCGTAAATAACAATCTGCCCTCTTTTTTCAAGCATTTCCGCCGAGCCGTGGCGGATATCGTTCTGCAAGTTCAGTACAATCGGGCAGGAAGCGTCGATCAGTTCAATATTGTTATCCCGCGCAATGTGATACGTTTCGGGAGGTTCTCCGTGAGCCCGGATCAGAATTTTAGTATTCTTCAGTTTCAGAAGGTCTTCCCGTTCGATGATTACCAGGCCCAATTCTTTCAGCCGGTTCACTTCCCGGTTGTTATGGACAATATCCCCGAGGCAGTAAAGAGAACCTTTTTCCACAAGTTCCTTTTCCGCTTTTTCAATAGCATAAACTACGCCGAAGCAAAAACCGGATTGCGGATCAATAGTAACTTTCATACAGCATGAATCGATCCGTAAAATTACGAAAAAACGGAGGTGATTATTTCTTCCGGATCAAGTTTCCCAGATCGGCAGTAACCGTAATATAATTCGGATTAAAGGTACCCGCCTGGTAAGCAGCATGAGTATAGCTGAAGCTGAACTGTTTGACACGGAGTCCGACACCGGCTGAAAAGCCGCTCAAACCGGCACGGTCGACCAGCATAAGTTCCTGGCGGCGTCCGTAATTATAACCCAACCGTAAAGATAAGACTTTTGCTATGGTCAGTTCTCCACCGATCACAACATGTCGCATCAGGTTATCTGCAAATTTTGAAACATCTGTTTTTTTCTTCACTTCGCCCGTAATCGGATCTTTCTGATTGGAAGCATCGTTAGGATCATCATAAGAGAGATCCCATTTTTCAATATGATCATACAGGAAAGAGATCCGGAGAGGCAAATGGCGAAGTTTGACTGAAGAGGCAAGATCCAGTTCAAAAGGAAGAGGATCCCGGGTTCCCGGGGTATAGGAAACCACCTGAAGACCGATATTACGACCGATCAGCGATGCCGAGAAGAGGTCTTCTTTGGTAGAATAGGTACCTGCCACATCTACAGCGATACCAAAGGATTTATAGGTTGCAAGCTGTGAATAAATCAGTTTGCCGTTGGCGCCGATTGAAAAATTAGGAGAGAGTTGCCTTCCCCATCCGACATTCAAAGCATATTCCGAAGCGGTGAAGTCTCCGGAAGTAGCACCGGTTTCATCCGCGTAAGTAAATTTCCCGTAATTGATGAACTGGAAAGCGCCGGTAAAGCTTCCAATTTTATTGAAAGTTCGTGAATACAAAAGATCTCCGTAATTGTATGCCGTACGGATCCCTGCATAATCCAGTGACAGGAATTTGTTCATCTCCGGAGAAATGAGGGATGGATTTGTCAGCGCGATGCTGATATCGTTATCCCGGATCGACAGTACATCGCCACCCAAGGCAGCAACCCGCGCGGAATTTGTTCGTGAAAGGAATTCGTATGTGCCGTTTCCACCGATTTGTCCGTAAGAAGACAGGGAAATAAACAGGAATGCCGACAGTACAGACAGTAAAAGTTTATATTCTCTCACCCGTGTTTCATTTAAATGACTAACGATGCTTCAGGCAGAATATTATACAAGCCCTCTGCCTGTCTTGCGGATCTTTTTATCCACATTCAGTTCTTCTACCATTTTATCCAGTATTCCGTTAATGAACAACTTGCTCTTGGGCGTGCTGAACATTTTGGAAAGGTCGATATATTCGTTCAGTGTTACTTTCACGGGAATAGAAGGGAAATGAATCAGTTCGACCAGTGCCATTTTAATTAAGATGATGTCAGAAAGCGCAATCCGGTCGAGTTCCCAGTTGTGCGTTTTGCCTTCGATCATCTTTTCAAGTTTTTCACTTTGTCCGATAGTAAAACGGAACAGATTCACAATAAAACGGCGATCATCTTCCGGGTCATCTCCATCCATTTTTTTGAAAAGTTCCGGGAAAGAATTCTCGGGTGAATGATCTTCTCTGATCAGCCGGATCGTTTTCAGTACAAAAACACAGGCAGCATCAAAATCATCGGCCCAATAAATGTTTTTTTCTTCAAAGTAAGATTGAAGAGCAGCAGAACGGGCAATATACTTTTTAAACAGACGAAAAACGATCTCACGATCTTCATCAAAGGACTTATTCCCTGAATTCAGGTATTCCGAATATTCTTTCCCGGCTTTGATCTTATTGAAAATACCCCGGATCATTTCCTGATCTTCAGTCCAGGAAATCTTATAAGTCACAATTTTATGCTCCAGGCTTTTATTCTGTTGAAAGATCTGAATTACGCTATTTTCAATAAGCTTCAGGTTTGGATTCTTTTCTTCCTCTGTAGGATAAAATTTATGGCGGGCATCTTCCGTCCGGCGGCGGTAAAAATCAATAACTTCAAGGAAGAAGGAAAGGAGGTAAAAGTATAGTTCATAGAACTTTTCGATGCTTTGCAGGAGTTGCTTTTCGGCTACATCCTGCCGGGTCTCCCCTCCCTCAAACCAGGCATAAAGAGCCTGGAATACCTTAATCCTGAATTGTCTGCGACCCAACATGTGTAATAACTGATAAGGAACGTTTAACGCGTGTTTAATTATAACTGGCCTGCAAAGCTAAGGAAATATTTTTTTTAAACCTTAACAGAATTATATTGCTATCATATTGAAATAATATTTTTACATTTGCGACGTTTACACATCGCGAAAAATTTTTACTTGTTTAACAAATGGAAGAGTTGGAAAACAAAGAAAAAGACCGTGAAGAAATTTTTTCCCGGGCTATTAGAGCTGGAAAAAGGACATACTTCTTTGACGTCAAAGCTACTGTAGGTGATGAATATTACCTGACTATTACAGAAAGTAAACGCCGGTTCAATAATGAGCAGGGAAAATTTTATTACGAAAAGCACAAATTATTCCTTTACCCTGAGGATTTTGAAAAATTCGTCAATGGAATGAACGATGCAATAGAGTTTATCCACACAGGGAAGGCTCCGGTTCGTGAAGATACTGAAAATCCAAAAGAATCGGATCTTGATTTTCATTTTGCATCCAGCGGGAAAGACCTCTCTTTTGAGGATCTCAGCGTGGATGATGACGAAAAATAACTATGTGCCAGTAAAATTTTCTTAGCTGTCCGGATGGACAGCTTTTTTAGTTTGAGAAGTGCTGTAAAACTTTTCAACAATTATTAACAAGCGCAAATTAAACGCTATTTTTACGAACTTTGCACAAAATATGGGCAATTGTCGTTTTTTGTGCTCAAATTCACCGATTTATGGGGAAAGTTATATCGATAGCTAATCAAAAAGGAGGAGTCGGGAAAACGACTACTGCTATAAACCTGGCAGCAGGCTTTGCAGTACTGGAGCATAAAACCCTGATCATTGATGCAGATCCTCAGGCAAATGCTACTTCCGGAGTGGGGTTTGATGCCCGGAACATTAAAACAAGCATTTACGAATGTATCATAGATGATGTAGATCCCCGGAACATTCTGTTAAATACCTCTACTCCCTTTCTGGACCTTTTGCCAGCTCATATCGATCTGGTTGGCGCAGAAGTGGAAATGATCAATATGCCAAACCGGGAAAAGATGATGCGGAAAGTGATACAGAGAGTCCGGGATGACTATGAATTTGTCATTATTGATTGTTCTCCTTCTCTTGGATTGATAACCATTAATTCTCTGACTGCTTCGGATTCCGTTATTATTCCGGTTCAATGCGAATACTTCGCACTGGAAGGGCTTGGCAAACTGCTTAATACGATCAAGATCGTCCAGACAAGGCTGAATCCTTCTCTGGATATTGAAGGTATCCTGCTTACAATGTATGATAACCGTCTCAATCTATCCAGACAGGTAGCAGAAGAAGTTAAAACACATTTCCAGCAGATGGTATTTGACACGCTGATCAACCGGAATACGAAATTGGGTGAAGCTCCAAGCTTTGGCCAAACTATTATGATCCACGATATCAATAGTTCCGGTGCGGTCAATTACCTGAACCTGGCCCGGGAGATTCTTCAGAAAAATCTCATGACCCGTTTATCAACCACTGAATCACCAATCAATAACTGAGATGCAACCCAAAAAGAAAGCGTTGGGAAGAGGGCTGAGCGCCATTCTTGAAAGTCCTGAAACAGATATCACTTCGCGTGATATTTCAGGAGATTATGTGGTGGGGGCTGTTGCTCAGATCCAGGTAGATCTAATCGAGCCTAACCCATTCCAGCCACGGGTTCAGTTTAACGAATCCGAACTGGCCGATCTGGCGTTGTCCATTCAAACCCAGGGAATTATTCAGCCCATTACCGTCCGGAAAATGGGATACGACAAGTATCAGCTTATTTCCGGAGAACGCAGGCTGAAAGCTTCCAAACTGGCAGGATTGAAGGAAATACCCGCGTATATCCGGGTTGCCAACGATGAACAGATGCTGGAAATGGCCCTTGTGGAAAATATTCACCGGTCAGAGCTGAATCCTCTTGAAATCGCTATCAGCTTTCAGCGACTGATCGAAGAATGTCAGTTGAAACAGGAAGAATTAAGCCAGAGAGTCGGAAAAGACCGTTCCACCATCTCGAATTATATGCGTCTTCTCAAACTCCCTACCGAAATACAGATCGCTATCCGTGATGGAAGAATCAGTATGGGACATGCCCGGGCTTTACTGGGAATCGAGAACGTTGACAACCAACTCTCAGCTCTCCACCAGATCCTTGAAGAAAAACTTTCCGTCAGACAAGTGGAAGAACTTGCCAGAAATTTTTCCCACCCTTCTGAAACTCCTGTCCGTAAAGAAAAGAAAATGATTGACCTTCCCGACCGCTTTGAAAAAGGCCGGGAACAACTCCATTCGCTCCTCCTTACCAAAGTGGAAGTTAAGGTTCGCTCGAAAGGAAACGGATCTATCATCATCCCCTTCCACTCGGATGACGATTTCGACCGGATCCTTTCACAACTGGAAAAATAAAACCAATATAGTACCGCGGTGCGAAAAATTATCGTTGTCCTGAGTATTATTTTTTTCTGTACAGGCGCTTACAGCCAGACAGACACCGTGTTCATCCAGAAGTCAAAGATAGAGAAGCTGAAAAAGGAAATGCCGGATTCCCTCATGGAAAAAAAGCATTCCCCTACCAAAGCTTCCGTTATGTCGGCCATTCTGCCGGGACTCGGACAGGCCTATAATAAGAAATACTGGAAAATTCCTATTATTTATGCAGGTTTCGGAGTTATGACTTATTTCCTTGTAACCAATACCGATGAATATCTTACTTATAGCTCTGCTTTTATTGAAAAACAAAACAATGTGACAAACGGGAATTACCAGGAGCTGACAAAAAAATATACCGCCGACGAACTTTTATCTGCCCGGGAATATTACCGTCGTAACCTCGATATCAGTGTGCTTTTAACAGCTCTCTGGTATGGACTGAATATCATCGACGCCACTGTGGATGCTCATCTCTTTACGTACAACATTTCTGAAGACCTCTCCATGCATGTTCAACCGGCTATGATGGAACCGCTTGTATATAAAAAATATTCTCCCGGAATTAAAATCTGTTTTAAATTCTGAATTTCAACATTCTGAATATGAATATTGCTTTGCTTGGTTATGGGAAAATGGGTCAGGAAATCGAAAGGATTGCCATTCGGAACGGACATAAGGTCATTTTGGCTATCGATTCTGAAGCAGACTGGAAAGAGATGGGACAGAACCTTTACCTGGCCGACGTTGCCATCGATTTTTCCATGCCGGAAGTGACAGTCGCCAACATCCGGAGATGCTTTGCCATCCATGTCCCTGTTGTAGTAGGAACAACGGGTTGGGATAACTGCTATGATGAAATCCGGAAGGAGTGTACCGAAACCGGATCCGCTCTTTTCTTTTCTCCGAATTTCAGTATCGGCGTTAATCTGTTCTTCGAAATCAACCGTTATCTCGCCAAACAGATGTCTCCTCACACCGAATATGAGATTTCTATTGAGGAAACGCATCATATTCATAAAAAAGATGCTCCCAGCGGTACAGCTATTAAACTGGCCAACGATATTATCGAAAATACGGAACGTAAGGAAAAATGGGTGCGGGAACCTTCCGAAAACCCGGATGAACTGGGAATCCGGTCGATACGCATGGAAAATGCCCCCGGAACACATGTCGTCAGATATGATTCCGAAAACGATACCATCGAGATCTCCCATACTGCAAAAAGCCGCCGGGGATTCGCTACCGGAGCCCTGATGGCTGCTTCTTTCCTGATCGGGAAAAAAGGATGCTTTGAAATGAAAGATCTCCTGTCTTCAGATAATTTAAAGAATTTTAAATAAGAAACTGCATCTTAACCCGTTCATAACATTTTAATCGACAACATTATGAATATTTACGTAATCCTCTTTGTCTTATTCTCGATCTCTACGATTGCCGGTCTCTGGAAAATCTTTGAGAAAGCAGGCGAGAAAGGCTGGATCATCTTAATTCCCTTTTACAACCTGTATATATGGCTGAAAATCATTAAAAAGCCCTTATGGTGGTACATTTTTCTGCTGATCCCGTTTATCAACGTTTTTGTCATCCTCCTGATGATCGTGGAAATATGCAAATGCTTTCTGAAATACGGTCTGGGCGCTCAGGCCCTGGGAGTTCTTTTCCCCTTTGTATATCTTCCCTATCTCGGATTCTCTTCAAAAGAAAAATATGTTCATCCCGACAAACAGAAACCTCCTGTAAAAACAACTGCACGAGAATGGGTAGATGCTGTCATCTTCGCAGTCATCGCAGCCAGCATCATCCGGATGTTCTTCATCGAAGCATATACGATTCCTACTTCTTCCATGGAAAAATCCCTGCTCATCGGCGATTATCTTTTCGTGAGCAAAATCAGTTACGGTCCCAAATTTCCCAATACCCCCCTCTCCTTCCCCTTTGTACACCATACACTGCCTCTGACCGAAAACACGAATTCATACCTGACCTGGATATCCCTGCCTTATAAACGTTTCCCGGGTTTCGAGCCGGTAAAGAACATGGATGTGGTCGTATTTAATTATCCCGACGGAGATACCGTTTCTACCCGCTGGCAAAGCAATATCAGCTATTATCAACTCGTAAGGCAGTATGGACGGGACGTCGTCTGGAATAATCCTCAGGAGTTCGGCAAAATCATAGCCCGTCCGGTCGACAAACGGGAAAACTTCATCAAGCGATGCATCGGCATCGGCGGAGATACGATCCGTATCATCGACCGTCATGTATTTATAAATGGGAAAGAAGAACAAAATCCCGGATTCAAACAATTCAGATATAAGATCATAACAGATGGTTCAGCGGTAAATGAAAGGGCTCTTCAGCACATCGATGTAACGGAACCAGTAGAAATGGACAGCATTGGTGTTTATGAAATGACCCTGTCAGAAAATGCGCTGAGCCAGTTGAGGAATTTCAGCAATATAAAATCCGTTACTCCAATCATTCAACCCCGGGGAGCATGGGATCCAAACCTGTTTCCCTATGATTCCACGTTCCATTGGAATGTTGATAATTATGGTCCGGTTCTTGTACCTAAAAAAGGATCTACCGTTGCCCTGAACTCTCATAATATTTGCTTCTACCGTAGAATTATCGGTGTTTTTGAAGGAAATAAGCTGGAAGAAAAAGGCGGCAAGATCTATATCAATGGAAAACAAGCGAACAGCTATACATTTAAAATGAATTATTACTGGATGATGGGCGACAACCGGCACAATTCAGCCGATTCAAGATACTGGGGCTTCGTTCCGGAAGATCATGTAGTAGGAAAGGCCGTTTTTGTATGGTTGTCGATGAATTCCAACCGGTCATGGTTCGATGGAAAAATCCGGTGGAATAAACTGTTCCGAATTGTAAAATAATTATTTTTGCTTTCAGTCATAACTAAAAAACTCAAAAAAAACAACATGAAAAAAGCTTTTCAGTTACAAGCCATTCTGATGGTGATCTTTTTAGGATGGTCATTCTCCTCTGCCTATGCAGGAAAACCATTTGAAGGAGTCATCACCTATAAAATCACTTATCCCGACAGTAAATATACAGAAAGCCAGTTGGCTATGTTCCCCAAAACCCTTACCGTCAGTATCAAGGGAGAAAAATCAAGAACGGAGATCAATTCAAGCATGGGAGCCCAGATCCAGATTATGGATTATTCAAATAAATCCGTTATCTCCCTGGTGAATGTCATGGGCCAGAAATATGCTATCAGGCAGACTCCCGATGAAGTTAAAAAAGCTATGGAAAAAGAGCCAAAGGGAACGGTAAAAGTAACGGACGAAACGAAAGTCATTGCCGGATATAATTGCAAAAAGGCGATTGTCAGCGTGAATGATGATGGCGAAAAGACCGACTATGAAGTCTATTTCACTACCGAAATGGGCGCTGTCAACCCAAATTTTGACCAGGGTATTTACCGGGATGTAAATGGAGTTATGATGGAATTCCTTCAGAAATCTCCGCAGATCTCGATGAAATTCACGGCTACTTCAGTGGAAAAGAAAAGTATCAGTTCAAAAGAATTTGAAATTCCTTCAGATTATACCATCACTACCATGGATGAAATGAAATCCAAATTTGGTAGCGGAATGGAATAATTCCTTGTGTTGTCCATGTCAAAACAAAATCAGCCTCTGAAAGCGAACACTTTCCGGGAAAAAAACATTCCGGAAGAGGAAACCTCTGCCATTCCTGAAAAGCCGGTGAAACCTTCCAAAGAGGTAAAACCGAAAAAGGAACCCCGGCC
>JAUZOW010000160.1 GCA_030706225.1 Bacteroidota bacterium
CGTCACGTGTCACGACTTCTCGTCACGTGTCACGATTTTTTCGTACCTCCCCCTGACCCCCTCCCGTGATATATTTTACTTGCAAATAAATTTCCTTCCGGGAGGGGGAATATTTGCTATGGTCCCGTTTATGCTACCATAATGAATCCCCTCCGGGGATTGCGGTTTTGCGTCATAATCATAAAGTAGCGAAGTAGCGAAGTAGCGAAACTGTGAAACTGTGAAACTCTGAAACTGTGAAACTGTGAAACTGTGAAACTGTGAAACCTGAAACTCTGGTACCTAAAATAAAACTTACATCCTTATTTTTTTTAATTCGTCCTTCATCCGCTGGATATCTGTCAGCCAGTCCTCAATTTCCTGTTCATGTTCCAGTTCTTCATTTAAAATCGTAGTTACCATCTGATGTGTGGTATGGTCCTTCCCGTCCGTGAAATCTGCAAGTTCCTTATATCGTTGGATGGCGCAACGTTCTCCTTTCAGGTTCTGCTGCAGGATGACTTCAATGTACAGATCGTCAGGCGCTGCATACGTGCATCGTGCAAGTTTTGACCATTCAGATGGATTCAATACAGGAATACCGTCTAACTGAATGATCCTGCCAACCACCAGAACGGCGTGATTCAGTTCCTGGGTGGCATGAAGAAGCAGTTCCGGCTCGATCTCGCTGCGCATAGGCCCTTCCATCAGCCGTGCTCCAATCCAGTACTGGTAATAAGCCAGCCATTCCTCACTCAATGCAGCATTCAGCATTTTGATCAGTTCTTTTACATCCAGTTTCAAAATGTCAATTCCATGTTTTCCCATAGCTGTTTGTCTTAAAGGTTTTTATGATATAAATATAAGAAAAAGAAGAGTGTTTCCCGTCGCTTTTTCAAAAAATGTACCTTTGTCCCATGGCTTATCTCATTGATGTCAAAATCTGTTGGAGCCGCCTGTCTGTTTTTGGACTTTTTCTCCTTCTGCCATTCTTTAATCAGGGTCAGGATACGGTTCTTCTGTCCCGGTCGGTTCAGAATTACAGTGTCAGATATTCGGGGGATGATTCTTCCTGGTTTCATAACGGAAATGAAATTCTGAAAATCATTTCCGAAGATGTTGTAAAAAATCTACGGTCAACCCGTATCCGGGTTAAGTTTACTGTAGCCGGTTACAGGGTTGAATCTCATGGAAACTTCCGGATATTGTCTGTTTTCTCTGATCCGGAGGTTGAAGGGGATATTCATTACAGGGGGTTCTGCCTTTCAGATGTTTTAGTGCCTGACCAGATCCGGATTGTTTATAAAGCATATTTAAAAAACAATCCCCCGGCTTCTTCGGAATTCATTGCTGAAAATGTTTCTTTTCCCGGAACTGCCGGTTCGCAGAATGATACTTCACGGTTCGATTCTCTTGCCGTATCAAACCTGGTTCTGTTTTACAGTGAAGATGCATTCGACGCGTTTTCACGGAAAATCTCGCTGATCAATGATTATTATGCGTCGTCGGCTATACTGGATAGCATATCCTCGGATCTTTCAGCTATTGACCGAAGCAATTCCGCTCATTTCCCGGAATTGTTCATTAAGCTTGAGGAACTGAATAAGATTCTTACTCTTATCGGATCCAGGGATATGGTTGATAATCTTAATCTTAGCCGGAATGATCCGGAAGATCTTGTTAAAAAATTCAAGGATCTAAAAAAGAGATCCCTGAGTTACAATATGACGCTGAGGGAAGGACTTTCGGATCCGCGGCTGGTTATTGATAGAAAGAATATCTCACATATCACCGACGAATTTACAGGAATGATGCTCCGGTATGTCCGCTGGTCGCATTATGTAAATGCAAGAAACAGTGTCATTTACAGGGAATTTCTGCAGGAATTTTATAATCAGCAGGCTTTTGGCGATGATATTCATTGGTTATCTTTATTGCTGGCCGGTATGTATCCGGATCAACCCAAGGATACTCTGATACGACATTTCTGGGATGCATTGGATGATTCCTATTGCCGGAGAGCCGGTTTTCTGATGGATCAGGGGCGTTATTCTGATGCAGGGGATCTGATGAACAGCGATCTTTGTCTCCATTCTACCATCTCCGGAAGTTCCGTTAAGGTTCAGGAATACAGGGAAAGAGCCATAGCCGGTATTTTCCGCTCTTTTCTTTCCGTAGCTGAGAATTCCATCCGCTCGGGACGATTGAAAATGGCGGAAAGCTATCTCGATAAAGCCAAAGAGGTAGCTCCGGAACGAATAAACACAGACACTCTTTACCGGAAAATATTTAATTTTCTGCTTTCTGAAAAACTTTCGGCATGTGATACATTATACGCCCACCGTCAGTATGAAGATGCCCTGAACTGTTACCGGGCTATTGAACTCAGTTTCGACAGTGCTTCTCTATTTCTTGTCCACGAAGCATTGAAATCCAGAATTGCCCTTTCCCGCTTTGAGCTTAATTACACCAATGGATTGCAAATGTTGGAGAAAAGGGATTATAATTCTGCCGGGCAGTATTTCCAAAATGCCCGCCGGCAATGTCTGGATGCCGGGAAATACCTTGATCAGAACCTGGATTCTCTTTGTACTTTGACCTATCCGTTTTACCTGGTTCACCGGCTGGAAGTCGCCAGCAGTTTGATATGGAATGACCGTCTCAGCGAGGCTAAAGGATTTGCGGATTCCATCGGACAAATCACCCGGACAAGAGGGCTGGAGAAGGATTCCGTTTTATGTTCTGCACTAAATTCTTATCGGAATAAGATCCGGGAGCGGGAATGTGGAAATCAGCAGGTAAGGATTGATATTCTGATGGTCAGAGCTGAACGCCAGAAGGAGATGGGGAATTTTGACAGAGCTTGTGAATTCATGGATTCCATTCGGATTGTGGTAAATTACACACATTCCTGTCGGCTTATACTTCCTTCAATAAAGGATTCCCTGGAAAAATACAGTTATGCCGGCAATTTTCAGAAAGGCCTGAAAGAAATAAGCCCGATGTTGTCATCTGCAAAGTACCAGGATGCTCTGGAGAAGTATTTACAGCTTCTGGAGGATTATGAACGATTTGACCTGAAGCGGTTCGGACTGACTATCCAACCTCTTGCGGATTATGTCCGGCAAATGGAAAATCCTCAGTTTACACAAGCTGTTTTGAATTATTATGCTCTGAAAAATGATACCCGGTCTCAATCAGAATATCAGAAAATTCTTCAGGAACAGGCTCCTGAAAAGAAAAGGAAAAACAAAATCCTTTACATTTTTGATAATTTCAGAACTTCAGCCGGACGGTTTGTAAAAAGAACCTTAACCAGATACATACCGGGTTGAAGCAGAGAGATGTCGAAGCTGCCGGGATGATCATACGTCGCCTCACAGATCCCGGTAAGACTATATATCTCAATACGGATGATTTTTTCTGCTGATTTGATCCAGACTTTTCCCGATGAGGGATTGGGAAATAACCTGACATTGTTTCCTGATTCTGCAAGGCTTCCAGGTTCATCGATTCCGGTGAACAGCGGTTTCTTAAGCTTTATCGTTGTATAAATATGATATTCGCCGGGCAGAAGCGTGATAAGAGCAGCTGTATCCGTTACTGCCAATGAATCTCCGCTGAAATAATCAAACCAGGTTCCTTTATTCTGGAAGTCCGGTTCAATCTGACCTCCGTAAACATTAAAATTTCCCAGAACCGTAACATTCATGGAAGAATCATTTAAATGAATGCTTTTTAATCCTCCGGTCAGATCGGTTGCAAAATCTGTGGTTTTAAAAGCTTTTTGGTCAGCTTTTAAATGAATAAGCGAAGAATAGATATTAAACAGGTATTTCCTTCTCCACTGACCGTAATAATCCCAACGGATAGGCTTTTCCGAAAGCCGGCAATCGCTGCCGCAGGGATAATTTATAGAATAATCATACCCCAGTTCTCCAAACTGCCAGATCATCTTAGGTCCCGGAATGGTGAAGAAAAAAGTGGCTGCCAATGCCATACGTTTCAAGGCAAGTGTGGTATCCCTGACCAGATAATCGGGATTCGATGCATTCCCGTATGTAATCGTGTTGTACATGACCCGTTCTTCATCATGGCTTTCCATATACCCAACCAGGTGGGGATCATTCCAGCCCAGCTTCTGGTATGACATATAGGAGAGATCCGATAGATTTCCGGATATAAATCCTTCGGCTGCCTTGGAATAGTTGCTGTTCAGATTTCCCCAGAGAAGCATACCGTCATTGGAAAGACGTGTTTGTTCGTCATTATTTGCGAAGTGTTCCAGAATAACGATGCCATCAGATTTTACTGATTTAACGGCAGCAAGATAATTATCGAGCGTTGAAATCCTTGAACCATCGTACTGATTCCATAAGGTCATATTATCTGGATAAGAGTTGGTTTGGGTAAAACCTTTAGACAGGTCAAAACGGAAGCCATCGGCATGATATTCCTGAATCCAGTATTTTAGAAGCCTTTCACAAAAAGCTCTTGTATAAGGGCTTTCATGATTAAAGTCATTTCCTACATTGTAAGGGTGTTTCGGGATGGGGTTGAACCAGAGATTATTCGCGGCAGGACGGCTGTTGGCTTTATCCCAATAAAGGCGAGCCAGGGGAGAACTTCCGAACTGGTGGTTCAGGACTATATCCAATATCACTGCAATTCCTATGGAATGAGCATAATCGATCAGGTGCTTTAAGCCTTCCCGGGTTCCGTAATATTTATCCGGGGCAAAGGGAAAGTCGGGGTTATAGCCCCAGCTGCTGTTCCCTTCAAATTCCATTACAGGCATCAGCTCGATGGTATTTACTCCGAGATTTTTCAAATAGGAAAGGGTGTCTTCCACAGAAGGATAATCATGAAATGTTGTGAAATCACGTATCAGAATCTCATAAATGACGAGGTCTTTTGGCGATGGAGGGGAAAATGTCGAATTCTCCCAGGGATACTGGGAACGTCCGGTTTCAAGAACCGAAGCAATCTCTGTGGTTTTTCCTGTCGGATAGGGAATCAGGTTGGGATAAGTCGAAGAATCAATATACTGGTCGTTGGGATCGCTGACTTTGTCGGAATATGGATCAGCAATAGGGAGATTCCCATCAATAAAATACTGGAAGATATATTCTTTATGAGGTGTAAGGTTATTGATACGCAGCCAGAACCGTAAACTGTCGGGAGTCCGTTTCATATAGAAGGCCGAGTCCTGCTGCCAGTCATTAAAATCACCGGTAACAAAGCAAAAATCTTTCCAGGGAGCCAGCAG
>JAUZOW010000161.1 GCA_030706225.1 Bacteroidota bacterium
CCAGCCCTTTTTTCCTGATCTGTGAACCAAAATCCCCATCTTGTTCAAGATCATCAATAATTTCTTCCCATGTGGAATATTTTGAATGGAAGGGTTGTCTTGGGAACTGATAACCGGTATAAGAAAATTCAATCTTTGAAATAAAATTCTTTATAGAACTCGTGTAAGGTTCTTCTTTAAAAGCAGGAACATCTTTTGTGGCGAGCCGGGTGTTGTATTCAGTATATTCCACGGAATTATCTTCATAAGTCGCCGAATTTGCTGTCAATGCATTTCCCTTATAAGTCGTCGACATCTGATTGATATGGCTTTGGTTCGTTGAATTCTCATTGACAACAAAAGATAAAAACCCGGTGGCATTCTTTGTATACTTGAAGAACTCAGGGATGCGGACTTCGTATTCGCTCCAGCGGATAGGCAGTCGGTCCTGAAAGTACCAGCTTCTCAGGTTAAAAAGAAAAGGAGAACTGATCGAATATTTCAATTCTACAATAGAACCCTCTCTGACAGCCGGAAATGAGATCTTCCGGTTCTTCCAGTAGGCATCTACCTCTTCATCAAAGATGGATTCATCAGTAACTTTTGTCTCAACGATTTTCCCGTTTTCGAGATTATAGGTTCTCGCCTTGATGGAAGTGATTTTTTCTTCATCCTGGTTCAAATGGTAAAAGGGAATTTCAATATTAGCGTCAGAGTACCCTTTTTTCGTTAAGATTTTAATCCGGATAAGTCGTTCAAAGATCATTGAGAATCCATGCAGATCATCGTACAAGAAATAGGTCTGGCCAATATCCCCGAGGATCATAGCATCTGCTGATGAATCAAAAGGACAGCGGTTCATTTTAAGATCGGCTATATCTATCTTCCCGAATTTAATCTTTTCCTGTGCAGCGAGCGGAGAAAATAACGATAAAAGAATAAAGCATGCGACGATTCTCAGTAAAATCCCTGGAAGCATTTTCATAGAGAATGAAATTTTTGACTAAAATAAAAAGATTTCTATTCTTTATGAAAAAGTTATGGAACATTTTATAATTATTTATCCTTTTTGAATTCTCCGTGACCTGATCCACTGGGGAATTGCATCTTTCAGGATGATCAATGCACTGATCATGATGATTATGGTAAGAATCATATTAATCAATCCATTGACTAAAGTTTCGCCTTTCAACTGGGGGATATAGATTCCGGTGATGTTTTCCACTCCGGCGGTAAACGTGACGATAAACACAAAAACCATGGGGATAAGGGTGACCCAGGAGTATTTAACTTTCCCGCGATT
The DNA here is from genome assembly GCA_030706225.1 of Bacteroidota bacterium. GTDB lineage: Bacteria > Bacteroidota > Bacteroidia > Bacteroidales > FEN-979 > JAUZOW01. Next base: position 1,283 of record JAUZOW010000161.1, read on the forward strand.
GATGATGTAAGATGTGCCTATTGCCAGTGCGATTCCAGCCAGAAGCTGATTGGCAGCCCCGAACATTGGCCAGATTGTGGCAACCGAACCTGTATAGATAAAATAGCCCCAGCAGAGAACGACCACAAGACTGGTTGCCAGGTTACCGGGTAACCAGTTGGCTCTTTGGAAAGGCTTATAGATTTTTCCGACTGATTCCTGAAGAATAAATCTTGCGACACGGGTTCCGGCATCAACAGTTGTAAGGATAAACAGAGCTTCAAACATGATGGCAAAGTGATACCAGTATGCCATAAGTGTTGATAATCCCGGGATTCTGGAAAAGATTTCCGCCATACCCACTGCAAGCGATACAGCTCCTCCGGTACGACCTATAATGTTTTCACCAACTTCCTGTGTCAGACGGGGAAGGTCAGATTGTGTAAATCCCATCGCGTGAAGCTGTGGAAGAATAGCCGAAAGTTTTTCAGCAGGAACATTGATCGTAAAATAATCCAAAGGATACAAGCTTGCTGCGGCGATAAGAGCCATCACACTAACGATTCCTTCGGAAAGCATGGCTCCGACAGCAATCGGTTTAATATGGGATTCCTTCATGATCATTTTTGGAGTCGTTCCGGATCCGATCAGCGAATGAAAACCTGAAATAGCCCCGCATGCAATGGTAATGAACAAGTATGGGAACAGGGGGCCTTTGATGATCGGGCCATTGCCATGAACAAAATCGGTAAAGGCGGGCATTCTCAGGTCTGGGGCAACGATAATTATGCCGATAGCCAACATGGCTATGACAGTTAATTTCATGATTGAGCTGAGATAATCACGGGGTGAAAGCAGAAGCCATACCGGCAAAACAGAAGCAAGGAATCCATATCCCATTAAGAGGATGGCCAGCGTTTTCCGGTCGAATGTGAACCAGGAAGCGATGGGAGAGCCTGGAATAAATTTCCCGAAAATAACAGCAGCCGAAAGCAGGATTACTCCGATAATGGTTGCTTCCACAGTTTTGCCTTTACGCAGCTGAAACATCCATAATCCCATGAAAATAGCAATAGGAATGGTTGAGGCAATAGTAAACGTACCCCATGGGGATTCAGCTAATGCATTAACGACAACTGAACCCAAACCGGCAATGGCGACAATGAGGATAATAAATGTTGCAACCGATGCGGTGACGGAGCTTGTGATTTTACCGATTTCAGCCCGGGCTATTTCGGCAAGTGATTTCCCGTCATGTTCTACGGATGCAGCCAGAATGATCAGGTCATGAATTGCTCCTGCAAATACGGCTCCGAGAAGCATCCATATGTATCCGGGGAAGAAACCGAACTGGCAGGCCAATACCGGTCCGACCAAAGGACCAGCACCTGCAATGGCTGCAAAATGGTGCCCGAAAAGCACCCATTTGTTCATGGGATAGAAGTTCTGTTTATCGAAAAGCCGGATAGCAGGAGTTACTCGTGCATCATTAAACGACAAAATTTTTGCTGTAACGAAAGCGTAATAGAACCGGTAGGCGAGGATGAAAAAAGCAAGAGCGCCCAGAACCAAAGGCATTGCGTTCATGAGATGAAATATTGAGTTGCTATAGTAATCCTATAATCGATTAAAGGTATATAATTTCCTTTATGCTGGTATATTATCAAGAAAAGGTTTTTGAAAGAGGATTACATGAACCGTTTGATATCGGCTGCATGATCCTTTTCTTCTTCGATGATCTGATGGATCAGTTTTTGGGAATCCGTTTTAGCACGTTTTCCAAGCTCAATATAGAAATTCACGCTGTCGATCTCGAATTTATATGCGATTTCAAGAGCCTGCTGTGGGGTTGAAACTGTCCTGGCCAACTTCACACCGGATTCCGGTTTCCCGAAAATATGTGTTTCGGCCAGATGGGCTACATAGTCGGAACTTTCATCCGGTGGCATTTCCAAATCTTCCGGTTCAAATTTTTCAGCCATTTTCTGAAATACGGAGATGTGAACGACCTCTTTTTCTGCTAAATCCAGAAAAAGGTTTCTGATGTCATTCGGGCCTTTGATCTTTTCCGCAGCGGCTTTATAGAAAGCATATCCGTTTTCTTCAATTCTTACCGCAATTTGTGTGATTTCTTGTCCTGTATAGTACATATGGTGATTATATTTTGATCAAAAATAAAACATTTGATCCATTTTCTCACAGAGAACTAAAATAAAATTACTTATTTGCATATGTAAATTTTTAGTATTTTTACATCAATAAATCCTTTGTTAATCCATTAAAAGAGTACTTAAACATGAAAAAATCTTTTCTTTTGGTTCTTGCATTATTTGCGAGTGTGGCTTTATTTGCCCAGACGGTTTCCAGAAACGTTGTCGTTATGGAAATCGGCACAGCGACATGGTGTACATATTGCCCAGGGTCAGCCAAGGCAGTTGACCAGATGGACCAGGAAAACAGAGCCATCGGAGTGATTGAATATCACTCTTCAGATTCATATACTAATGCTGCTTCAACCGCCCGTCTTGGTTATTATAGCATGAGCGGTATCCCGGATGCTGTCTTTGATGGGCAGAATCCTTCTGTTGGCGGTTATCCCTGCGCCGGCGGTGGCTCCTGCTATAATGAATATATGAACAAATATAACAACCGTATTGCTGTTCCTTCACCGGTGAGTATAACTATCGATGGCACGGGTTCCGGGGATACCTATAACGTCATTTTATCCATCTTTAAAGTCGGAACGATCTCTTCAACAAACCTGAAAGTTCATCTGGCTCTGACAGAATCAAATATTACCCAGTCCTGGCAAGGTTGTATGACGAAAGTGAATAATGTTGAACGAATGATGATCCCGGATCAGAATGGAACAAATATTGATTTCAATTCCGGAGACATGGTCGTCCTTTCACTTTCATTTACAAAGACCAGTTCCTGGGTTACGAGTAATTGCAAACTGGTTGCTTTTGTCCAGGATAATTCAACAAAAGAGATCTTTAACGGGGCAGTGGCTGATCTGAATGCTCTTACTCCTCCAATGCCGGTTACATTTACAACTACCGACTCCGTAGGCTGTGCACCTTTCCAGGTTAATTATTCATCTGCCGCTCCGCAGGCAAACACTTACCAGTGGTCGTTCCCGGGAGGAACTCCTTCAGCTTCTTCAGACCCAAATCCTTCTGTAACTTACACAACAGAAGGATTATATAATGCCAGACTTGTTGCCTGGGATAATGTAACATATCATGGAAATATTGACACTAAAGTCGGATATATTTCTGTAGGAACTTCTCTTGCAGCACCTGCTACACCTACCGGACCCACCACTGTTTATACCAATACAACACCTACATCCGATTATATATCAACCGGAACACCTAACGCTCTATCGTATACATGGTCAATAGATCCTCCCGAAGCCGGGACAATCTCCGGAAATTTCACAACTGGAACCGTTACCTGGGCAGCAGGATTTGGCGGACAAGTATCTGTTTCTTTACAGGGAGTCGGTTCCTGCGGGACCGGTACTGCAAGCCAACCAATCATTGTTGAGGTTTCTCCTGCTTTGGGAATTTCCGAGCCGGCAAAGCATAACCTGATTACATTATATCCGAATCCGGCCAAAAGCTATGTTAATATTATTTCGTCAAGAGAATTAAAAGCGGATATCCGGATTTACAATACTATGGGTTCCATCGTCCTGAATCTCGGTAAAATAACCCTGAAAGATTCTTACCAGTTGAATTTATCCGGGCTGGTTCCTGGCGTTTATTTCGTCAACCTGACTGGCGATAACTTCCAGGAAAATAATAAAATCGTGATAGAATAGCTTTTATAAATATTTTTTCATTCAAGAAGTGGGGGTGCAAGAAGAAAAGAAGAGGCGCATCTATTTATTAAAAAATGGATAGGTGAAATATATAAGAAAAAAAAAAAAATCAAAAAACTAA
>JAUZOW010000162.1 GCA_030706225.1 Bacteroidota bacterium
AAATGGCGAACCGGTCAATATCTGCTCATCCTGTAAACCACGGTGTAAATGGTATATAGACGCTGAAACATGTCCAGCGGTTCAGCGATTGAAAAAAGCGTGAAATAGATAATTTATTGAATAGAATCCAGCCGGACAGACATTTTCTTAACAATTTGGCTGAAATCTGTCATGTTTTTTTGTTGAACAGGTTCGGTAGCAGGGGATTCCATTTTCAGAGGATCTGCAGGTTGGCCGTTTTTAAACACCCTGAAATCAAGATGAGGCCCTGTGGCAAGTCCGCTACTTCCGACATAACCGATGAGTTCACCTTGCTTTACTGAAGATCCGGCATGAATGCCTTGCGCAAATCCGGAAAGATGTGCATAACTGGTTGTGTAAATGGAATTATGGCGGATGACAATTCTTCTTCCGAATCCTCCGCTCCATCCGGCTTCTGTTACTTTCCCGTTACCCAGAGCGACAACAGGTGTTCCGCGGGGAGCAGCATAATCCACTCCATAATGAGGCCTGAAAATCTTTAAGATGGGATGGAATCTTGCTTTCGTAAAACGGGAACTAATCCTTGAAAAATGAAGAGGAGCTTTTAGAAAAGCCCGTTGCAGGCTTTGTCCTTTTTCGTCATAATATCCTTTGTCACCACCTTTATTGAAATAAAACGCTTTGAATTCGTTTCCCCCGGAAGAAAAATATGCAGCCTGAATCAGGTCGGATCCTACAGAAACATTGTCTACAAAAAGCTCTTCATAAATCACTTTAAAATTATCTCCACGCTGAAGTCCGTAAAAATCAATTGTCCATGCAAAAACATCTGCAAGGCTTAAAGCCAGCTTAATATTCATGTTGTTACGCTCAATAGCATCCCAAAGGCTGGAATAAATGATCCCTTTTGCTTCCCGGATTTTTCTTACAACATCCTTTTTCCCCGTATACACTCTGATTGAATCTTTCAGGTCAACGACAACAAAATCAATCGGATTTATTTCGTACACAAAATATTGCGTACGGTGCAGTGAATCATGGGAAGTCATGATGGCATAACGGTTTCCCGGATGTATTTTCCTTACATCAAATTTACTCTCACTGGATTTCACAATCTGGTCGATGGTTAACGGATCCAAATTATCGGAAAGTATGGAAGAAAGATTCTCATTGTTTCTGACGGTCCCATAATTTACATCCAGCTTATCGATACAAATTTTATAAGCAAATTCCGGAACATGATGAGCAGGTGAAAGCAGAATTTTCCTCGTTTCTGACTTGTATTGATAATAATAGAAAAGAACAGCGAGAGAGGAGAGGAGTACTAAAACGATCAGGGAGAATAGGAGCTTCCTTTTTTTCATCCGGTATAATTTTTCAGTTATTTCAAGAATTCAAGAGTGATTACAACTATTTCCGGCCGGTTGCCTATCCTGACCGGTGGCCCCCATGTGCCAAAACCGGAAGAAACATAATAATGTGTCTTCCCGATCCGCTTGTATCCCCAGCTAAGTTCGTACATCGCTTTGGTTATATAATTCAACGGCCAGATCTGCCCATGATGCGTATGCCCTGAAAGCTGAAGATCGACACCGGCGGCAGCAGCCTTTTCAAGATGAAATGGCTGATGATCCATCAATATAACGGGATGAGACCGGTCAATATTGCCCATTAGCTCGTTCAAAGATTTTCTTTCCTTGCCTGTATAAAATTTCTTGGCCCGGTCTTCCCGTCCGATTAACCATACACCATTGCCAACAAAAACGGATGTGTCACGTAAAATGGAAATTCCATGTGAAGAAAGATATTTCGCTGCTTTTTCCACACCACCGATATATTCGTGATTTCCTGTAACAGCATATACGCCATACTTAGCTTTCAGATTGGAAAGTGTATTTCCCAGATTTTTTCTGATCACCGGTTCCAGATCCTCATCCACCAGATCTCCCGCAAAAAGAATGAGATCAGGTTTCAGACTATTGATATGATTCACGAGATATGCTGAACGCCGGCTGGCAACTAAAGTTCCCAAGTGGATGTCCGAAGCCATCACGATTCTCATCGACCTTGTGTTTTCTACTTTCTTATCTATCTTCAGATTCAGATAATGGATTCTTGGAGATCGTGCATTGATAAAACCGGCAACGATCAGGATGACTACCAGAATATAGGAAGTTAAAAAAACGGTTATTCTTAGGGTTCCTGCTTCTTTATATAATATCCCCGGAAGAAAATGAAAAAAATGATCGGAAAGCCGCACCAGATCGACAAGTAAAGCAATGAGAAAAAAATAAAACATGGCGGCCAGCCAGAATGAACCGATCCAGGAAATGACTTCCGATACATTGCCGGGGCTTATACGTCCCAGAATCCGCGCCAGGATAAAAGAAGCCGACAGGATCCAGAAAGCAATTGTGTAACTCAGCCTCCAGCCGAAACGGGAAGGCAGACAGTGAAGTCCTCTCAGGTAAATATAGGTGTTAAGCAGTCCATAGAGGATAAAGACTGTAATAAAAAAAACAAGAAATGCATTCGTCTTCATGGAAAATTGCAAAAGTTGTCAAAGTTATTTTATTTTTGCATAAAGCCCTTTTATTCAGAATTTCTGTTGACAAATTTCTAGTTTCAATTTTTATTTCAAACAAAGAAAATGAGCGCAACATTTATTTTAAGCTGGATCGATTACCTGATTATGATTGTGTATTTTGTTTTTGTTCTCGGCATAGGCTGGGCGCTGAAACGTTACATGAAAACAGCTAATGCTTTTCTTGAAGCAGGCCGGTCAATGCCGGCCTGGGTGGCAGGACTGGCTTTCATATCAACCAATCTGGGTGCATTGGAAGTCATGGGAATGACGGGTTCAGGAATGAAATACGGAATGTTGACAACCCACTTTTATTGGATTGGAGCTATTCCAGCTATGGTGTTCCTCGCTTTGTTTATGATGCCTTTTTATTACGGATCCAAAGCTCGTTCCGTTCCCGAATACCTGAAACTCAGGTATGATGAAAAGACCAGAGGATTGAATGCTATTCTGTTTGCAGTGATGACGATACTGGCTTCCGGAATCTCCATGTATGCCCTGGCCATTTTGATGGAAAAGGTGCTGGGATGGAATTTTCACCTGAGTCTTGTCCTTTCGGCAGCCATCGTTCTTGGATATACATATCTTGGCGGACTTTCTTCAGCAATATATAATGAAGTACTTCAGTTTTTTATCATTGTCATTGGCCTTTTGCCGATCGTTATTCTGAGTTTAAAAGATATCGGGGGATGGTCGGGACTTCAGGCTCATCTTGCCCCCATCGCAACCAGCAGAGGATTTGCCCCCGATACATGGACTTCTACCTGGAGATATACGCAAACATCGACTGAGAATCCGATGGGAGTAGAGTGGTACAGCATTCTTGCCGGCCTTGGGTTTGTTCTCTCTTTCGGTTACTGGTGCACAAACTTTTTGATTGTACAGCGTGCCATGTCTGCAAAATCACAAACTGCCGCGCGAAATGTCCCTCTGATCGGAGCTATTCCCAAAATGTTCATTCCATTCCTGATTATTATTCCCGGTGTCGTTGCTATGGCCCTGATGAACACACCCGGTAAGGGTTTTTCTCTCCCGACTAATGAAGCCGGCCAACCTATCTACGATTATACGATTATTATGTTGCTGAAGCAATATCTTCCGGCCGGTGTACTGGGTTTGGGAATTACCGCTCTGTTGGCTTCTTTCATGTCAGGAATGGCAGGTAATGTCTCAGCTTTCAATACAGTCTGGACATACGATATCTATCAGAGCTATATCCGGCCAGTGACAGGCGACAAGGAAGCAGATGAAAAACATTATTTGAAAATGGGGCGTTATGCTACCATTTTTGGTGTGGCTGTAAGTATTGCCGCAGCCTATATTGCCAGCAAATTCGGCAACATCATGGATTTCCTGCAAACCATATTCTCGATGATCAACGCTCCTTTATTTGCCGTAATATTCCTGGGAATGTTTTGGAAACGGACTACAGGTCATGCGGCTTTTACAGGACTTTTAACTGGTTTTCTGATCGCCTTGTTGCATCACGGACTTACCTATCCTGTCGGCGCCGATACCTTCTTCAAAGGCGGATGGATTTGCAAATTTCATGCTTATCCGGTGGAAATGGCACAAAATTTCTGGACTGCCATTTTTGCTTTCAGCACGGCTACAATAATCACGGTGGGATTATCTCTTGTAACTAAGAGAAAGAAAACCGATGAGCAGCTTAACGGGTTGGTTTATTCACTTACACCACGGGTTAGTGAAGAAAAGGTTGTCTGGTACCAGAAATCTTCTGTACTGGCAGCTTTCGTTCTTACAATCCTGGTCGTTCTTTCAATTATTTTCTGGTAATATAAAAATCCAAATATTATGGGACTTGATATAAAACTTCCGATTGGTTTAATGTTCTCGATCTTTGGAATAATCCTTACCATTTTTGGATTGTGCACTCTGAATGATACGGCTCTGTACGAACGCTCATTAGGAATTAATGTCAATCTCTGGTCGGGAATTTTTATGATGATTTTCGGAGGAATAATGCTTACTCTTTATCTGATTAAAAAGAAACAAAAACCAGTATAATATGAACCTCGTTGAACGGGCCTTTCTGAAAACCCCAATAGGATATATTGAGGTGGAAGGTTCTGAGTCAGGGATTCAGAGCATTCAGTTTCTGAAGTTTCCTGTTCGTATTAAACACATTCCTCATTCCCTGAAAGAAAGCATTCACCAGCTTTCTGAGTATTTTCAAGGCAGCCGCCATGATTTTAATATCCCTGTCGCATTAAATGGCTCTTCTTTTCAGGTCAGGGTTTGGCAGGAACTGCTTAAAATTCCTTATGGCCAGGTTATTTCCTACAGGGAACTGGCATGCAGGGTGGGTAATCCGGATGCATCCCGTGCCGTAGGAGGAGCGAATTCCCGGAATCCGATTCCCATTATTATTCCCTGCCATCGTGTCATTGGAGTCGACGGTAAATTGGTTGGCTATGAAGGAGGCCTGTGGAGAAAAAAATGGCTTCTTGAACATGAAAATGCGATGGACCAGATGGACCTTTTTCCAAATTTTAAAAAAGGAAAATGAAAAATTTAAGTTTTATTCTATTGGCG
>JAUZOW010000163.1 GCA_030706225.1 Bacteroidota bacterium
CATTGGAACGGGAAAAGGAATACGATCTGGTTTTTACCGGCAACATGGGTTATCCCCCAAATATTAATGCTGCTGAATTTCTTGTAAATAAAATACTTCCGCTGGTATTGAAAAACAAACCGGAAACGAATCTTTTAATTGCCGGAGCCAGCCCGAACCTGCGGGTTTCAGTATTGAAATCTCCACATGTTGAAGTCACCGGCTGGGTTCCCGATATGAGAGAATGCTATGCCCGGGCAAGGATATTTATCGCGCCTATGCTTTTGGGAACAGGCCTTCAGAATAAGCTTCTGGAAGCTATGGCAATGAAAATACCCTGCATCACCTCTCCTCTTGCAAACCAGGCTCTTAAAGCAAAAGAAGGAGAACAGATCCTGATTGCAAATTCCAATGAAGAATTTGCAAAGGCAATTCTCCGCCTGCTGGATGATCCCGTTCTTTCTCAGAAAATAGCCGCCAACGGCTATGATTACATTACCAGGAATTTCAGCTGGGAAAAAGAAACAGGGAAGATCCAGGAACTGATATTGAGTTCAAAACCGGGTGGCTCTTATGCCCGATAATAAATACAAATCCTGCAAACCTGCAGGATCATTCCCGGTAATAATATAATCTTTCAAGCAAAATGACTGACGATCGAAAAATTATTTTTTCCATGGTGAATGTTTCCAAAACATTCCCTCCTCATAAACAGGTTTTAAAAGATATTTATCTCTCCTTTTTTTACGGTGCCAAGATCGGTATAATAGGTCTGAACGGGTCGGGGAAATCAACACTGATGAAAATCATCGCCGGTGTTGAAAAATCATTTCAGGGAGAAGTGGTTTTCTCACCAGGCTATTCTGTTGGGTACCTTGAACAGGAACCTTCTCTTGACAATTCAAAAAACGTTAAGGAAGTAGTCATGGAAGGAGTTCAGGAAGTAGCCAGCCTTCTCAAAGAATACGAAGAGGTCAATGCCCGTTTCACAGAAGAATTATCAGACGACGAGATGGACAAGTTAATCCGACGCCAGGGGGAGCTGACTGAATTACTTGACCAGCATAATGCATGGGAACTGGACAATCATCTGGAAAGAGCCATGGATGCTCTCCGCTGCCCGGAAGGAAACACACCGGTAAATATCCTTTCCGGCGGTGAACGAAGAAGGGTCGCGCTTTGCAGGCTTCTTCTGCAAGAGCCTGATATCCTGCTCCTGGATGAACCCACCAATCATTTGGACGCAGAATCCATTCAGTGGCTGGAGCTTCATCTCCGTCAATATAAGGGAACAGTCATCGCTATTACACACGACCGGTATTTTCTTGATAATGTCGCAGGATGGATTCTTGAACTGGATCGTGGGGAAGGTATTCCCTGGCAGGGGAATTATTCTTCCTGGCTGGAACAGAAATCAAACCGCCTTGCCATGGAAGAAAAGACTGAAAGCAAACGCAGGAAAACATTGGAAAGAGAACTGGAATGGGTACATATGACACCCAAAGCCCGCCAGGCTAAAGGGAAAGCACGTCTTGCAGCCTATGAAAAACTTCTGAATGAAGATATCAAACAGAAAGAAGAACGTCTTGAAATCTTTATTCCCAACGGACCGCGACTGGGCAATAATGTCATTGAAGCTTCCGGAATTTCGAAATCCTTTGGTGACAAGCTTTTGTTTGAAAATCTGAATTTCTCTTTACCTCCTGCAGGGATTGTTGGAGTAATCGGACCTAACGGAGCTGGAAAAACCACTCTTTTCCGTTTGATAATGGGAATGGAAAAGCCTGATTCCGGTACTTTCCGGGTTGGAGAAACCGTCAAGGTGGGATACATTGATCAAAGCCATACTTCCATCGATCCTGAAAAGACTGTTTACCAGGTCATCTCAGGAAACAGTGAAATCATTACACTTGGAGGCCGGTCGATGAATGCCAGATCATATGTAGCCCGGTTCAATTTCAGTGGAGCCGATCAGGAAAAGAAATGCGGCGTTCTTTCCGGCGGGGAAAGAAACCGGCTTAATTTGGCATTGACGCTAAAGGAAGAAGCCAATGTCCTGCTGCTGGATGAACCCACGAACGATATTGATGTCAACACTCTCCGCGCGCTGGAAGAAGGGCTTGAGGATTTTGCCGGATGCGCCGTTATCATTTCTCACGACCGTTGGTTTCTCGACCGCGTCGCCACTCATATCCTGTCATTTGAAGGCAATTCCCAGGTTTATTTCTTTGAAGGAGGTTATTCCGATTACGAAGAAAATCGTAAAAAAAGATTTGGCGATGACGCTCCCCACAGGATTCGTTACAAGAAGCTGAAGAAAGATTGATTTCTTACCGGCAACGACATAATATCTGTTCATCAAGTTCGCCGATTAGATATTTTCCCTCTTGTATTAAAAGTTTATATTTGCAGAAACTATCTGTTATGTCTGTTAATAAACCGGCTATACCTAAAGGAACCCGCGATTTTACCCCGGCGGAAATGATCCGCAGGAATTACATTTTCGATACGATCCGGGAGATCTTTGAATATTTTGGCTATCAGCCTCTCGAAACGCCGGCAATGGAAAACCTCGATACACTGCTGGGAAAATACGGAGATGAAGGAGATAAGCTTCTGTTCCGGATCCTGAATTCAGGTAATTTCCTGGATCCATTAAATGATGAAGATCTTCGTTCACGCAATATACATAAGATATCGTCCATGATTACTGAAAAGGGATTGCGGTATGACCTTACCGTTCCCTTTGCTCGTTTTGTTGTTCAGCATCAGCACGAACTTGTATTTCCATTCAAACGATACCAAATGCAGCCCGTCTGGCGTGCTGACCGGCCACAGAAAGGAAGATACCGCGAATTCTATCAATGCGATGTGGATGTTATCGGAAGCAATTCCCTTCTTTATGAAACCGAATTGTTCCAGATCGTAGACTCGATTTTCAGCCGTTTCGGGATGGAGGTGCTCATTCTTTTCAACCACCGTCAGATCCTTACAGGAATTGCCGAAATACTGGGTGTTCCGGAAAAACTTACTGCTCTTACCGTCGCTATCGACAAGATCGAAAAAGCAGGTTTGGAAAACGTGAACCAGGAACTGCTCGACAACGGTATTCCGCAGGAAGCCGTCGACCGTCTGCAACCCCTTCTGACCATGCAGGGAATGGATGGGAAAATACAGGAAAAGCTCGACATTGTTTCCGGATTTCTGAATGGCTCTGAAGCAGGAAAGAAAGGAATTGAAGAACTACAGTACATCAAGGATTACCTGGAAACTCTGGGATTGAAGAACCGTTTCGCTTTCGATCCAAAACTGGCCCGGGGTCTCAATTATTATACAGGGACCATTATCGAAGTAAAAGCTTTGAATGTGAGTATTGGCAGCATCTGTGGAGGTGGCCGGTACGATAACCTGACCGGAATATTTGGGTTGCCGGGTGTTTCAGGAGTCGGAATTTCCTTCGGAGCCGATCGTATTTTCGATGCCCTGAATGAGCTCAATCTTTTCCCGGAACATTTTAAATCCACTACACAAGTGCTTTTCATTAATTTCGGGAGTGAAGAAGAAAGATACTGCATGCCGTTGCTGGCAAAGCTTCGCGCTTCCGGAATCCCTTCCGAGATCTATCCGGAACCGGCAAAACTGAAAAAGCAAATGGAATACTCAAACCGGAAAAATGTTCAGTGGGTAATTCTTGCCGGTAAAGAAGAGATGGAAAAAGAGATGGTGACCGTCAGAAATATGAGTACCGGTGAGCAAAAACAAGTGGGGAAAGAAGAGATGATAACAATTATTAATTGACCTAATTGACCTAATTGATCTAATTGACCTAATTGATCTAATTGACCTAATTGATCTAATTGACCTAATTGACCTAATCAAATTCCAATGTCGAAGGCATAATTAAAAAATCTGAAAATCGTAAATCATAAATCGTAAATCATATGACACTCATTATTAAAGGAACTGACCTGAAAATCGAAGACGTCGTTAATGTTGCAAGACATGGCGAAAAAGTCGAACTCGATCCGCAGGCTGTTGAGCGGATCAATCGTTGTCGTTCAATGCTTGAAAAGAAGATTGCAGCACATGAGATCATGTATGGGGTCAATACCGGAATTGGTGAATTCTCGGAAGTTGTCCTCAATGATGATCAGGTCAAGGATTTTCAGAAATATCTGATATATAATCATGCAGCAGGTATCGGTGATCCTATGCCCTTGGAATATGTCCGGGGGGCCATGGTAGGCAGGATCAATGTTCACGCTCACGGAAATTCAGGAAACCGGATCGAAATCACCCGGACGCTTGTAGAAATGCTGAACAAGGGAGTTACACCTTATGTTTGCCAGAAAGGGTCAGTAGGTGCCTGTGGTGATCTGGCGCCTATGTCACAGATTGCTCTTCTCATGATGGGAGAAGGAAAAGCTTACTATAAAGGAGAGTTGATGGACGGAAAAGAAGCCATGGAAAAGGCAGGTATACCCATCCCCGGACTTCAGGCCCGTGACGGGCTGGCTACCATCAATGGTTGTAATGTCCTGACCGCCATGAGTGCGCTGTTTCTTTATGATGCCAATAACTGGCTGAAACAGGCTGAAATTGCGGCTTCTATGTCATTGGAAGCATTAAAAGCCAATTTAGGTCCATACCGTTCGAAGATACACGAAATCAGAGGGTTCAAGGGCGCTATCCGCACCGCTGGTGCCATCCGGAAGATGGTTGCCGGAGGAGACCTGGCTGACGGGAAACTGAAACATAAAGTTCAGGACGCTTATTCCATGCGTTCTACTCCACAGGTAATCGGTGCTGCGCATGATGCTATTGCATGGGCTCGCTCTCAGGTGGAAATTGAGCTGAATGGTGTCGGAGATAATCCGATCTTCTTCCCGGAAGATAATCTCCAGCTTTCCGGAGACAAGTTCCAGGTTTCACCCAGTGAACTGCCTTTTGATATGGCTGGTTCTGCAATTAACATGGTTTCAGTTCTTTCTTAACGACGGATGAACCGTATGAATAATCCGGCATTGAGTGTAGGATTACCCG
>JAUZOW010000164.1 GCA_030706225.1 Bacteroidota bacterium
AAACCTCCGGTCATCCATATTGACCCGTCCTTTAATCCTTTCGAGAAAAAGTCGAGACCGCAATCTGAAATGCAGTTTTCCAATAAAATTCAACCGGGCGATAAAGGCTGGAAAAAATTATTCGAATCCCTGAATGAAGTGTCTTTCCCGTCAGAACCAACTCCATCCGGCGAACAAAATCAGATGGAACAGATCGGGAAAAATGCCGAAGAACCTGCCCTTTCGATTTTACAGATCAGAAACCGCTACCTGGTCACGGCTGTCCTTCGGGGAATTATGATCATTGATCAGGTCCGGGCGACAGAAAGAGTACTGTACGAAAAATTCATCTCTGGATGGGAAAACCAGAAACCCGTAGCACAACAACAGCTTCTCCCGGAAACACTTCTTCTTTCCCATGAAGATGCCATGCTGATCAATGAATTCCATGATGAATTTGAAAAAGCAGGGTTCAGTATATCAGAATTCGGAAAAGATACGTTTCTCATTCAGGCTGTTCCTTGCGATGGCCCAAATACCGATATCAAAGGCTGGGTCGAATCCATGATCGAATCACTGAAGACTCATCCCGGTGAAGATAATATGAATAAAGATCAACGGATGGCAAAGTCCATGGCAAAAAACATAGCCTCCCGGATGTCCAGAAAAATGCAGCCCGAAGAATCCTCTTCCCTGATTGAACAACTGCTGGCATGCAAAGTACCGGACATGACTCCCGACGGAAAACCAACACTAATGATGATCAGTTTCGAGGAATTGGTTAAAAAATTCAAATGATATCTGCATTTTATGGACGAACAATATAGAGCTACCGGATTTCGCCTCCTGCCCCCGGTTGTCAAAAATCTTTTGATAATCAATGGCTTGTGCTTTCTGGCAACGATGACGTTCGAATCATCGTTCCACATCGACCTTGCCAACCTTATGGGGCTTCATTTTTTCAAATCTTCCTTGTTCCAGCCATACCAGTTCGTCACCTATATGTTTTTCCATGGTGATTTCCAGCATATCTTGTACAATATGTTCGCGCTGTGGATGTTTGGCTACCTGGTTGAAAATGTATGGGGAAGCAAGCGTTTTCTGATTTATTATATGATCACGGGAATCGGAGCAGCACTGGTTCAGACGCTGGTCAACTGGATTAATTTCTCCTCTATGGAATCCATGGCAATGATGTACAGCCAGGCTCCGACAGTGGATGCTTTCGTGAATATTTTAAAACAACAGTTTCCAAGATATTACGAATATGAAGGAACACTGAGAAATTTTATTTCCGCCTGGCAAGCCACTCCTCACGATCCGGCATATGCCACTCAATCCGTTGATTATCTTGGCCAGCTAATCAAACTTCAAATGGATGTTCCTACGATCGGAGCATCCGGAGCAATCTACGGAATCCTTCTTGCTTTCGGGATGCTTTTTCCAAATATGCTGGTTTTCATTTATTTCCTTTTCCCTATCAAAGCAAAATGGATCGTTATCCTTTATGGAGCAATAGAACTCTTTTCGGGTATTTCCAATAACCCCAGCGACAATGTGGCACATTTCGCCCATTTGGGAGGTATGCTCTTCGGATTTTTCCTGATCCTCTACTGGAGGAAACGTGCAAGAATATATTAACTGCTTTAAATCATGATCAATCCGTATCCAAATACTAATCCGTTAAGCGAACTCGGCAGGTTTTTCAGACAACGCTCTGCCCTTTCGAACCTTATTCTGATCAATATTGCCGTGTGGCTGGGTGTCAAAATCGTCCAGGTTATCTTCTTCCTGTACAATCAGCCCAACCATGCGATTGCTGATAACCTGATCATGCAATACCTGGGACTTCCGGCTTCGCTTCCTGCTCTTTTTCAGAAACCCTGGACGTTGATTACCTATATGTTCCTCCATATCGATTTCTGGCATATTTTCTTTAATCTGCTCTGGCTGTTCTGGTTTGGAAAGATCTTTCTGGAATACCTTTCCTCCCGGCAATTGCTTTGGACTTATCTTCTTGGAGGACTCGCCGGAGGAATCTGCTATGTCGCTGCTTTTAATTTTTTCCCGGTCTTCCAAAATGCACTTCCCATCAGCTTGGCACTGGGAGCATCTGCAGCTGTAATGGCAATTGTCACCGCTATATCTTTTTATGTACCCAATTACTCTATTAATATCCTGTTTATCGGCAGGGTGAAGATCATCTACCTTGCAATCATATTGTTTATCTTTGATTTCTTTTCCATCAGTTCAGGTAATTCGGGTGGACATATTGCTCATATCGGAGGTGTTATCTATGGATTTGCTTATGGATACATATATCTGCGTTCCTGGAAAAATCGTGTCAGAAAAATCAGAAAAATCAGGTCTCCTTTTTCAGAAAAAATCCGGTCGTTCTTTACCCGGAAGCCGCAACCCAAAGAAACATATTCCACCCGGCCCAAATCGGATGATGAATACAACCGTGAAAAAAAGGAAAACCAAAAACGAATCGACAGTATCCTTGAAAAAATATCAAAGGGAGGCTATGACAGTCTGACACATGAAGAAAAAGAGTTTTTATTCAAATCATCACAGAATAATCACTAATACGCAATGACGGCAAAGAGAAGAGGTAAGAAAAAATCAATATGGACAAAGATTCTTCTGGCTATCAACTTCTTTTTCATAGCCATGCTTTTGCTTTCTTACGGCGCTCCCTACATTAGTCCTGCACGTTTCTGGGAATTTGCTTTTCTGGGGATTTCCTTCCCTATCCTTGTGGCAGTAAATCTGATCTTTTTATTGATCTGGATTCTTACATGGAGAAAATATGCCTGGATAACACTGATTGCTCTTGCCATCGGTTTCAATCATGTCAATACCCAGATTCCTTTGCGTCTGCACTCTAAAACGGCTCCCGGTAATGACAATTTGAAAATTCTGACTTTCAACATAAATAATTTTTACGGTACCTCTCCTTTTGCGCATGAGAAAGGATTAAAAACCAAAATTACCGATTTTATTGCCCAGGAAAGACCCGATATCTGCTGTCTCCAGGAATTACTGATCATCAGCAAAGACAGCGCTAAAAGAATGGACAAATTTGCCGCGTCCATTGTGAACAGAAACTATTTTTATAAAAATTATTATTCCAACACCGATCCCCGGCGAATCAA
The DNA here is from genome assembly GCA_030706225.1 of Bacteroidota bacterium. Lineage (GTDB taxonomy): Bacteria > Bacteroidota > Bacteroidia > Bacteroidales > FEN-979 > JAUZOW01. The sequence goes on from JAUZOW010000164.1 coordinate 3,138, forward strand.
TGCATTGTCAATATTTACAAAATACCCTATTACCGGTACCGGAACTTTCCGGTTGCAGGACCGGAATGTTTTTGCCATTTATGCCGACCTGGAAATTAACGGAAAGACGGTCAGAGTGTATAATGTTCATCTGGAATCCATTCGTTTCGGTCAGGAAGATTATTCCTTCTATGAACACCTTACCAATAACAATACTTCGGAAAACGTTCCTTTCAGTAAAGGTTCATTTAAGATCTTTTCCAAGCTGAAAAAAGCATTTATTCTGAGAGCAGAGCAGGTTGACATCCTGGAAAAGAATTTCGCCATTTCGCCTTACCCGATACTGGTTTGCGGTGATTTTAACGATACGCCTGCCTCCTATACCTACCACAAGATGTCGCAGAATCTAAACGACTCATATAAAGAAGCGGGCAGCGGATTCCTGGGTAGTACTTACTCCGGGAGCTTCCCTTCTTTCCGGATCGATTATATCCTTTATTCAGATACCTTTACAGGCTACGAGTATAAGAAATACGGACTTGATCTTTCCGATCATTCTCCTGTTTCTGTAAAGCTGAAAATGAATTAATGATTTTTTCTTTTTTTAAAGAATGAATTTCAAGCTAACATCAGAATATAAACCCACAGGGGATCAGCCGGAAGCCATTCAGCAACTGACCGAAGGAATTCAGCGGGGAGATCCTGCCCAGGTGCTTGTCGGAGTTACCGGATCTGGAAAAACTTTTACCATTGCTAATGTCATCAACGAGGTACAGAAACCTACCCTGGTACTGAGCCACAACAAGACGCTGGCAGCCCAGCTTTACGGGGAATTCAAGCAATTCTTTCCTGAAAATGCCGTCGAATTCTTTGTTTCCTACTATGATTATTACCAACCGGAAGCTTATATCCCGGTGACAAATACATACATCGAGAAAGATCTTGCTATTAATGAAGAACTTGATAAACTCCGCCTCAGCGCTTCTTCTTCATTACTTTCCGGCCGGAGGGATATCATCGTTGTTTCTTCCGTCTCCTGTATATATGGCATTGGAAACCCGGATGATTTCTCACAAAACGTCATCACCATCCGGAAAGGTGAATCCGTTAACCGGAAAAAATTTCTGTACTCGCTTGTCAACAGCTTGTATTCCCGGACTGAGATCGATCTGACAAGAGGAAAATTCAGAGTCAAGGGCGATACGGTAGATGTCTATCCGGCTTACCTGGACACAGCTTTCCGGATAATCTTTTTCGGAGATGAGATTGAATCCATTGAATCCATTGATCCTCTGACGGGACACAGAATCTTTGAAAACGATACCCTGACGATTTATCCTGCCAATATATTTGTTACCTCGCAGGAAAAGATGAATAAGGCCATTGCCGAGATACAGGACGACATGGGCAGGCAGGTTACTTTTTTTAATGAAATCGGAAAAACACTGGAAGCCAAGCGATTGGAAGAGAGAGTTACTTATGATGTCGAAATGATGAAAGAATTGGGCTATTGTTCCGGAATTGAGAACTATTCCAGGTATTTTGACGGACGGTTGCCCGGTTCCAGACCTTTCTGCCTTCTCGACTATTTTCCGGATGATTTCCTGATGGTCATTGATGAAAGCCATGTAACGGTTCCTCAGATCCGGGCAATGTTCGGTGGTGACCGTTCCCGGAAGCAGAACCTGGTGGAATACGGATTCCGCCTTCCTTCTGCGATGGATAACCGTCCGTTGAAGTTCGATGAATTTGAAGCGATGGTCAACCAGATAATTTTCGTCAGCGCAACACCTGCTGATTATGAATTGCAAAAATGCGAAGGGGTTGTGGTGGAACAAATCATTCGTCCTACAGGATTGCTTGATCC
>JAUZOW010000165.1 GCA_030706225.1 Bacteroidota bacterium
AATGCCGTAAATCAGCCATCCCAGCAGGAACTGTACCACAGCACCTGCTAATGTTGCATAAATCAGTTTTTTGGTCATGGGTGTTGTTTTTTGGGGTTTATATGGAATAAAGATAAGGAAAAATATATGAAAGTGAATCAGCTGTTTATATTAACACAAATTTTACATTCCACCGGGATGTCTGACTTTTTATTATCTTGCTTTTTTCTTTATTACTTTTTGATATATGAAAACAAGAAAGGAACATGATTTTCTGGGTGAACGTGAGATCCCGGAAAGTGTCTATTACGGAATCCAGACCCTTCGTGCAAAGGAAAATTTTGATATCACCGGCATCCCGGTATCAAGGGATCCTTTACTGATCAAAGCATTTGGTTACGTGAAGAAAGCTGCGGCTCTTGCCAATCTCGACTGCGGAGTACTGAGTAAGGCAAAAGCAGATGCCATTTGTTTTGCGACGGATAAGCTGGTCGCCGGAGAATATATCGACGAGTTTGTCACCGATCTTATCCAGGGAGGAGCCGGTACTTCATGCAATATGAATGCTAATGAGGTCATTGCCAACATCGGACTTGAAAAACTGGGACATAATAAGGGAGAATATCAGTATCTGCACCCCAATAACGATGTCAACTGCAGCCAATCGACCAATGATGCTTACCCTACCGCAGTCCGGATGTCGCTCTATATGGCAATCGGAGAATTCACGGAAGCATTGGAAAAGTTACGAAAAGCTTTTCTGAATAAAGGAGAAGAATTTAAGGATATCGTGAAAATGGGGCGTACGCAGCTACAGGATGCCGTTCCGATGACACTGGGGAGAGAATTTCATGCATTCGCAACAACAATCGGGGAAGATATCCAACGTATGGAAGAAGCACGCATGCTGATCACGGAAGTGAATATGGGAGCTACAGCTATCGGTACCGGAGTCAATGCTCCCGAAGGATATGCCGAACTGTGTATCAGGCATCTGCGTCAGATCAGCAGTATTCCGGTTAAGCTGTCGGTCGATCTGGTCGAAGCTACCTGCGATACCGGAGCTTATGTCCAGCTCAGCGGAACATTGAAACGTTGTGCCGTCAAGCTGAGTAAGATCTGTAATGACTTGCGGCTGTTAAGCTCAGGACCGCGCTGTGGGTTGAACGAAATTAACTTGCCGCCACTGCAACCGGGATCTTCCATCATGCCCGGAAAGGTCAACCCGGTCATTCCCGAAGCAGTCAACCAGACCTGCTTCTATGTGATTGGCGCTGACCTGACCGTCACAATGGCTGCTGAAGCCGGACAGCTTCAACTGAACGTGATGGAGCCGGTCATCGGGTTTAGCCTCTGCACATCTTTGCTGTTCCTTTCAAAAGCCTGTAATATGCTTCGCGAAAAATGCGTGGATGGAATCACTGCCAATGCGGAACGCACCAAAAATATGGTGATGAATAGTATCGGGATCGTAACCCAGCTGAATCCTATCCTGGGCTATGAAGTGTCCGCCAGCATCGCTAAAGAAGCGCTCCAGACCGGTAAAAGCGTACACGATATCGTCGTTAAGGAAAAAAAGCTGATCACCCAGGAAAAATGGGATGAAATCTATTCCATTGGAAACATGATCAATCCGAAATTCATAAATCAATAATTAGTTTAGAGTTAAAAACTTCCTTTTTTTCTTGACTTCAGGAAATTTGTGTATTATATTTACAGTGTATTACTACACTAATACACTGTAAATATGATCACAATCAAAGATTTAAAATTCTGGTATTCAAAGAAAAACATAATCTTTGAAGGACTTGACCTTCAACTGGAACCGGGTCATATCTATGGTTTACTGGGAAAAAACGGTGCCGGAAAGACCACCTTATTGAAGCTTTTCTGCGGACTAAACTTTCCGAAATCAGGTTCGGTAAGTATTGATGGAACAGATCCTGCAAAAAGACAGGCCGGTTTTTTAAGTGAAATATTTCTTTTACCTGAACAGATCTCCGTTCCGGCCCTGACACCGGAAAAATTCGCCCGGATCAACGGACCTTTTTACCCGGCTTTCGATCCTGCCCGATTTATGGAACTCCTGGATAAATTCGAGATCAAAGCAAAGCAAAACCTGTCAGGTATGTCATATGGACAAAAGAAAAAGGCGATGATTGCCTTTGCGCTCGCAGTCAATACCCGCTATTTGTTTCTGGATGAGCCCACCAACGGTATGGATATCCCGTCGAAGGCGGCTTTCCGGAGTATTCTCGCTTCCGCTTTTTCGGAAGATAAAACCATCATCCTTTCCACGCATATGGTCCGCGATTTGGAAAGCCTGATCGATACCGTGATCATCCTTGAAGACCGCAGGATCATCCTTAACACCCCCCTCAATCTCATCGCCAGAAAGCTTTCATTCAGCCGGTCCTCATTATCCCTGACTCCCGCGGAGATCGTTTACTCGGCAAGCGGAGAACTGGGGCCAGTCAACATTTCCCTTAACCATACGGATCTGGAAGGGAATATCGACCTGGAAGCTCTCTTTAATGCATGCATTTATGTCCCGGAAAAAATATCTGCCTGTCTTGTTTCATAATTCTTATAAACATGAACGAAACATTGAATTTCACAAGATTCCTGCTGTTGGTTAAACGGCAATGGACGGAAAACAAAACATTCTATCTTCTGTTATGGGGGATCATCTCTCTTTGCCTGGTGCTCCTGAATATCTTCTCAGATAACCATAGCCTGGATGCGCTTTATATCTTCCTTTTCAGCTTCGGGGGATGTGCTATGACTGTAACTCTTTTCAGCAACTGGAAAGACACTGGCCGGTCGTCGTTTTTTCTTCTCCTGCCGGCTTCCACGACGGAAAAATTCCTGACAGGACTGTTTTACGGTCTGTTTATGTATATCCTGGTCTATGCAGTCAATTTTCTTTTTATCCGGATTTTTGTGACCTGTATTTTAGTCTTGTTGTTTCCCAATAATCTTGTGCCTTTTTCACAGGAGATCAGGGAAGGAATGAAAGAGATTGTCTCCATGAAATTCAGCTTTTACATGGTTGCATTTCTGACATTCATGTTTTTTCAGTCCCTGTGCATGATATGCATGATAAGGTTTAAAAGATGGCAGGTATTTTATTTTCTGTTTATATTATTTGCAATCTTGTTTATCTACAATCTGGGAATGCATATCCTTATTTTAAATAATTTAGATTATGTGGGACATGCATTCATTCGTGCACCTGGATTTATTCTTACTTACTATTCACCGGATTTCAGCTATCTTGACACATCGACCAAGGTGCAGGAATTCTTTTCTTTTCTCAAGCCGATCCGGAACATCAATTTCCTGGTATGGCTAGTTATCTTTTCCTTGATATACATGGCATCCCTGTTTTCACTTAAAGAGAGGGAATTAAAATAATCAGCCGAAATGAACTTCAGTGAAAATCAATCCATTTATTTACAGATCACCGAATTTGTAAAAGAGCAGATCCTGCTCGACAAATGGAAAAAGGAAGAAAAGATCCCCTCGGTGCGCGACCTGGCCTCAGAACTCCAGGTCAACCCGAATACGGTGATGCATGCATATGAGCTTCTTCAGCAGCAGGGTGTCATATATAACAAAAGGGGGTTGGGAAATTACGTATCTGATGATGCCGGTGAGAAGATCTTTTCAGAAAGGAAGGAACGGTTCCTCAAATCGGAGCTTCCGGCCACATTCAGGACCATGCATTTGCTGGGGATCAGCATTGAAGAACTGGAAAGCCGGTTCAAAAGTTTTCTTTATGAAAATCACAAGAAATAAAAATCAGGATATTTATGAAAAAGAGCAATATTTTCCTCATCGCTGCTTTAATGATCGCATGTTTCTGGGTCGTTCTGATCGGTGTACTGGCTGCAAAATCGATCAATAATTACAGGGCAGGAAAAGATCCGTATTATGCTCATACCGGTTCGCAGTATTTAGAAAAGCATAAAATTAAATTTCCTGTTCCGGAAAGAGAGCTGATCCTTTCAGGGGATAACGCCTCGCTTAATGTTAAACCGGGAAAAGAGCTGGCCATTGAAACGGACCCCCGGACGTGGCAATTTATTTTAACGGATCTTAAAAACGGCAGGTCTGAGATCTCATTTAAAAGATTTAATAACTATGACTATCCTGTCGTTGTGACTATTCCCGCAATACCTTCTGTTTCAATGAACCGTTTTGCCCGTATCGGGTTTGAAAGGCTGGACCAAAAGGAAATGAAAATCCGGTTTACCCGGGTTTTGTATGTTGTTATGGATAGTTGCAGGTTCTCTTCCCTTAACCTTGATTTTCCCTGGACAGCGGAGATCCAGGATATTGTCTTAATGAAGAATAACCGGATTGATTCCCTGGAAATGTCCATTCCCGGTTCCGGAAAGATCCGGTTTGAAACAACCGGAATTCATCTCAACCGCATGTCTCTTTCAGATAAGGTCAAGATCGAAGCGACTTCCGATATAATTAAAAGACTGACGCCAAAGCAGGAGAAAAGATAGATAAATGCCCTTTCTCCTTTAGCAATACTCCGGCGAAAATTTACGCAGCTAACCTGCCGATGCTCAAACATTCCTCATAAAGGCCAACCGACATGCCCAATAGAATGTCATCGTTAAACAATATACATTGGAGGAATAATGGATCCTCTACGAGGATCTGGAATTGTAGGGGGGTCCAACGGTTCTACCATTGTGGATCCTCTACGAGGATTTCGAAATACGAAATTATTAACGGTTAATCGCATAAAAAGAGATCCGCATTATGAAATTCACGTGAAGAAAATCGAGGAATGAGCGTTAAAACTGCGGACTGTCTGACGAGCACGTTCGAAGCGGTAGCGGAGACGTGTGAGGAGTTTCCGCAGTTAAGCGAATGACGAAGATTTTTAGTGAATTTTATACAGCGGTGACCTTTCTTTGCTCAACTTTCTTTGGGTAGAAGCCAAAGAAAGTTGAAATAAACAAAAACAAACAA
>JAUZOW010000166.1 GCA_030706225.1 Bacteroidota bacterium
GAATCGGTCGATATAGTTGCCTTTCCCGGTTAGGGTATCCAGCTCGTAGTATTTTAACCCGTTGGAGGAATAGACAAAGCGTACATTCAGGTCATTGGCATAATCCATTGCCTGCTGCAGTCCTTCGGTAGGGTGCTTATCAGAGCTTTTGGCTTCAATGATTGCAAGGTAAACATTATGTTGTTTGAGGAGATAATCCACAAACTTCCGTTTTCCCCTTTTGTTATTGAGGATCTTCCTCCCATCTGTAAAATAGTATTCCCGCTGGATGTTTTCCGGCTTCCAGCCGCATTCAGCAAGCAAAGGATCAATGAAATTGGCGCGGGTGTCAGATTCGGAATATGGCATTTGTTATATAGTTGCAAAACAAATGTAGAAACAAAAATCCAGATAGCCAAAACAAACACTATTATAGTTCGACATAAGGAACCTGAATTTGTTGTCTGAGGTGGGAAATGCAATGTCTAAAACGAAAAGTCATTTGTATTATTCACCTGAAAAAAGGGAGTTTTACATTATTTTAAGAAACCCTTCAATTGTTGCGGTTTAGCACCATTTTGTACATTTGTTTTTTTAATTTTGTTATAACAGTTTCAATTGTTTCTTTTTTATTGAAAATTGTTAGTTAAATACGGTTTGCTTATGTCAACTGTCAGAAAATTTACGGCTGCCTTCCCCGGAAAGTATATTCAGGGAGAGCATGCAATCACAGCATTACCGGGGATAATTCAACTACTTGGTAAAAAAGGACTTATTATTGCCTCTCCGACCGTAAAAAGCAAAATTCTTCCCGTTTCCCGGTTGGAAGATTCAGATGTTTCTTTTTCCACAGAGGTCTTTAAGGGAGAATGCTGTGAAACGGAGCTAAAGCGAATTCAGGAGACAGTGGTCAATCGCCAGACTGATATAATTATTGGGATGGGCGGTGGCAAAACGATCGATACTGCTAAAATAGTTGCTGACAGAGCAGGTCTCCCGGTGATTATTGTCCCTACTATTGCCTCTACTGATGCACCGTGCAGTGGATGTGCCGTCATTTATTCGGAGGAGGGAGAATTCGAATCCGTTTATTACACTAAGATGAACCCACAGGTTGTACTTGTTGATACATACATAATTGCAAATGCTCCCGTCCGTTTTCTTGTGGCAGGCATGGGTGATGCACTCGCTACATGGTTCGAGGCAAGATCATGTGCACAAACCCAGTCATTTAATGAATGTGGCGGACTTAGTACTATGACCGGATTAAATTTAGCCAGGTTATGTTATGATACATTGCTTAAATACGGGTCTGAAGCCAGGCATTCGTGTGAACAGAATATCGTTTCCCCGGCCCTGGAGCATATCACAGAGGCTAATATTTTACTAAGCGGAATTGGATTTGAGAGTTCCGGCCTGGCCACAGCTCATTCTGTGCATAACGGGTTGAGTGCACTGGAGGAGACGCATGCTTATTATCATGGAGAAAAAGTGGCCTTTGGAATTCTTACGGGGTTACACCTTACCTCTGCGGCATCTGAGGAAATTGAAACGGTATATTCATTCTGTGAGACCATTGGATTACCAACTACCTTCTCCGATATCGGTATAAAGGAAGCGAACCATAAAATGTTAATGAAAGTTGCTGTGAAAACCTGTGCTCCCACGGAAGGCATACACCATGAGATCGTTCAGGTCACAACTGCAAAAGTCATTGAGGCCATGATCGCAGCTGATGAACTCGGAAGGACCAGGAAAAAAGAAAGAGGTCGAAAGTGACCTCTTAATTTGTTTAGCTCCTTCTGCTTATCTGGCCTGCGAAAGTTAATGCAATTACCGGTTTTTTCTGCTTTTAGGGGGAAATCAGATTATCTTATACTTACTATTACCTATTTCCATGTAAATGGTTGTAACTTAGTACTATCAATTTACCAGAATCAGTAAACAATCTTAAAAATATAAAAATGAAAACAATGAGTTTTCCCAGACAATAAAATCATAATACTATTGAAATGACGAAAACAATTCTTCATCAAGCTGAAACCCGTGGTGATGCTGACCATGGCTGGCTTCATAGCAGGCATACTTTCAGTTTCGCTAATTATTACGATCCCCAAAGGGTTCAATTTGGGATGTTACGGGTCTTAAACGATGATATAGTAGCACCCGGAGAGGGCTTTGGTACGCATCCGCACGACAATATGGAAATCATTTCCATTCCTTTAGAGGGTGATCTGGAACATAAAGATAGCATGGGAAACATTAGTCTGATCAGGCATGGCGATGTGCAGGTTATGAGTGCGGGTACAGGAATTACCCATAGTGAATACAACAAGAACGGTGATGTACCGGTGAAATTTCTGCAAATCTGGGTATTTCCCAATAAGAAAAATGTCACTCCGCGATACGATCAGATCACTTTAAATATTGCCGACCGTCATAATAAGTTGCAGCAAATTTTATCTCCAAATCCGGATGATGCCGGAGTATGGATATATCAGAATGCGTGGTTCCATCTGGGAAAATTTGACAAAGGAATGAGTGCCGATTACCATATCAAAGCCAAAGGGAATGGAGTATATGCATTCATATTGAGCGGTGAGGTAACTATAGACAACCAGCATTTAAATTCCCGTGACGGATTCGGAATTTGGGATACCGACATGATAATTATCAAAGCAGACAGTGATGCGGAATTCTTACTTATGGAAGTTCCGATGAAATAAAGTAAAAAATGAAAGATCAGTATCATTTTACAGCTATTTCGGGTAGCCTGAGAAAAGGTTTATTCAATACGACTGCCGGAATAGAATTAAACTATGATACATCCTTCGAAACCGTATCCTTTCCCGAAGGTAAACTGGTGAAAAGATTTGAGATTATAACACCCATTCTCCGATGCGACAGTTACTTCAACCTATGCAAGCTTAAAACACATAGTCTTATGATTATGACCGGAGGTGTCAAAAATATTTTTGGCGTGATTCCTGGACGCTCAAAACCCGGGTACCACAGCACAATGACAACCCAGGAACTTTTTGCGGGGATGCTTCTGGATCTCGCAGCGCTGGTTCCGCCAAAACTGACCATAATGGACGCTGTGGTTGGAATGGAAGGAGATGGGCCTTTCAACGGAACGCCCCGTCATATCGGACTTCTGATCGCTTCAACCGATCCACTTAGTCTCGACATGGTAGTTTCCGAGATGATGGGTATTCCAAAGGAAAAAAATCCGCTGTTGGTTGAGGCAAAAAAACGCAATATACATCCATCGGCCATTGAGGAAGTTGAAGTGATCGGAGTGCCTTTGAAACAACTTTTCATTCCCGGTTTCAAACTTCCCGGTTCATTCATAAAAGAGAATAAGAGCATTTGGGGTGGTTTACTGAAACTGCTGATAAAAAAATCATACACTGTCGATCCCAGGATAATAAAATCAAAATGCACCGCCTGCGGCACCTGCAAAAAGGCATGCCCTCGTGATGCAATCCTGATAAACAAAGTCGCCACCATAGATAAAAAGAAATGCATTCGTTGTTACTGTTGCCACGAAATGTGCCAGTATGATGCAATTGAATTGCATAAAAGCTTTCTTTATAAACTGGTCAATAAGGGTTAAGCGGAAAGACCTGAACTTCTGATCACCTGGCGCCGGTCAGTATGAATATTCGAATATTGATCAACGATTTTCTAATTCCGAGCATGTTGACCGGCAGGAATTGCAAATCAAGGAATCCGAGATATCAAGTGTAATGTCTGAAACGAAAAGTGTAAAGTGCAAATTACAATGCACAAAGTTGCAACATGATGACTTTCATTCCATAAAGTGAATGTCATCATATTTAGAGTATTATTGTTTAATAAACTTCGCCACTTGCATCCCATTTTCGCTCATTATCCGAATAAAATATAAGCCTCTTGGCAGGTCGCCGATACCCATGGTGACTTTGGATTCGAAAATTTCCTTTTGCATTATTTCGACCCCGTCAATATTCTCGATTTTGATACGGACTTTAGTGTTTCCTTCAGGTACTTTGATTGTTATTATTTCGGTGGCAGGATTCGGGTAAACAGAAATTTTGCTGGAAATCTCGGCCTCATCAATTCCCGTATAAATCCATTTTGCTTTTGCTATAAAAACAGGAAAATTGCCCGGGTTCAATAAGGTATCGGAGCCAAAGGTTATTTCTGGACTTGAAAATGATCCTGTTACGACAGCATCCCCTGAGCTATTCATTGTAATGGAAAATCCATAATCCGGTTGAGCCCCTCCAATTGCCTCTGCCCAGATTGCATTCCCATCTGAATCATATCGCACCAGAAAGATATCATCGTTGCCCGAATTTGTCAAGGTATAAGTGCCAAAGGTAATGCTGGGGCTGTTGAACAAACCGGTTACGATAGTATTCCCTGATGCTTCAGATGCGACAGAGTTTCCCTGATCGCTGTATGTTCCCACAGCATTATTTGCCCAGATGGCATTCCCATTTTCATCATATTTCACGATAAACATATCAACAACACCTGAATTTGTTAATGTAAGGGAGTCGAAGCTGATCACCGGGCTACTAAAATTGCCTGTTACAAATACATTTCCTGATGCATCCACAGCCACTGAAGAGCTCCTATCATCAGACGTTCCACCACCCTTTTTCGCCCATAATACATTACCACCAGAATCGTATTTAACGACCAACATATCAATAGAACCGGCATTCGGGAGGGTATACGGGCCGACGGTGATGGTGTCATAAGAGAAATATCCGGTCATATAAATATTTCCTGATGCATCTGATACAACAGAATATCCGATATCATCATTGGTTCCTCCTTCATTTCTGGCCCAAAGGACAGTTCCAAAGGCATTGTATTTCACAAGGAATATATCTCCTACC
>JAUZOW010000167.1 GCA_030706225.1 Bacteroidota bacterium
CGCCGGATCGTCTCAATCATCCAGGTGCCTCCCCGTAAGTTCAATGAACAGGTCATCCAGTGTCTTTCTCCTGTATTGTTCCGGGATTTCCAGGGGATTAACCTGTTTTCCCAGTAATTCCGGGAGAGTACCCTCTTTCAGAACCTTTCCGTTATCTATTACAATAATATAATCGCAAAGCTGTTCGGCTTCTTCCATATAATGCGTGGTCAGGATCATAGAAGTTCGTTCTTGCTTTTTAAGAGCCAAAAGAATGTGCCAGATCTCACGACGAGCATTCGGATCCAGTCCCGTGGTTGGCTCATCGAGAATCAGAATCCGGGGATTGTTCAGAAGGGCGATGCCCAGTGCAAGCCTTTGCCTTTGTCCACCGGAGAGATTAACCACATAAGATTTGCTTTTCTCTTCAAGCCCGGCAATGTAAATTATCTCCTCAACCCTTTTCTTATCCAAATTGAAAAAGCTTGCAAAGAGAACTAATGTTTCACGAACTGTCAGTTTGTCGATAAAACGCGTTTCCTGCAGGGAAAGCCCTATTTCTTTCCGAAGTTCAGGTTCGTTATCCTTCCAAGTCTTCCCCAGCAAAAGAATATCTCCTTTATCCGGTTTCTGGATCCCCTCAATCATCTCGACCAATGTGGTCTTGCCGGCACCGTTTGGCCCCAGGAGGGCAACAAACTGTCCCTGCTCAATGGATAGGCTGATCCCGCTGACGGCTTTTACCGTTTTAAAAGATTTGTAAACCTCTTTAATTTCAATGACAGGGTGTGAGTCCATAATGATCAGAAGGGTGAAAGGTGATTTCCTATGACAAAAATAGTTGTAATTTCACAACCAAATCCAAGATTTGGATATGAAGACTATACATTCTCGTTTTCCTTTCCTGAAATCCCGCTGGGCCATTCCTCTTTCCCTGATATTTATCCTGGTCATTGTTCTGTCGGTCCGGCTTCTTTCCGATCCCGACATGGGTTCTCATCTCCGGAACGGAAAATGGATCGTAGAAAATAAAACAGTTCCTGCTTATGATTCATCCACCTATACCGTAACAACCCATGAATACATAGATGTACACTGGATGTTCCAGCTTTTTCTCTATTTGTTTTATAAATTGCTTGGATATAAGGGACTAAGCATTATTGTCACCGGAATGAGCCTGGTTCTGTTCCTGCTTCTTTACCTGCGAAACAGGGAAGCGGATATTCCCGGAGGAATCACCTGTCTGGTCTTTCTTTTTGGATTTCTTGTTATTGAACAAAGGCTGGTCATGCGCCCCGAAGTACTGACTTATCTTCTGATGACTTTCATGCTTTGGATACTTGACCGTTATTTTAATAAAAAGGAGAACCTGCTGTACTTTCTCCCGGTAATCATGATCATCTGGTGCAATGTCCAGGGTTTATTTGTGCTGGGATTTATCCTGATCGGAAGTTATTTCATCAGTCTGTTGGTGCGGGACCGGAAATTCGACCGGAAATTTTTGCTCTGGACGGTTATTTCTGTGGTCTCCTGCCTTCTGAATCCCTATTTATTCCGAGGAATTCTTTTTCCGGTCGAGCTTTTTACCCGTTTTGATACACAGAACATTTACCATCAGCATATCAAGGAGCTCCGATCTTTCTACCAGCTTGATCATTATGTTTTCAAGGATATTTTGTTTATCCTTTTTGCTGTTTTTACCGTTCTGCTGGTACTTTTCACATACAAGAAAAGGAAGATCCATGAATTCATTCTGATCGCTCTTTTTCTTTACCTGGCTCTGGTAGCTGTAAGAAATCTGGCATTGTTTGCTATTGTCTCTATTCCGATAGCTTCCGCTTCGCTACTTGACTTTTCAGCATTTATAAGACGTAAGAACAGCCCGGTTGGTAATTATGCATGGATCCGACATGCCGTTTTCTGGGGAACAATTATAATTCCTGTTATTCTCATACCCCGGATTATCACCAATGCTTATTATATTGAAAATGACTCCTATAATAAAACAGGAATCGGGATCGATCCGGGCCATCAACCGGTGGAAGCCACTGCATTCATGACATCTCATGAGCTTGACGGGAGAATTATCAACAGTATTGGCGCCGGAGGATGGCTTTCGTGGAGTCTCCCTCAGCCTGTATTTATGGATGCCCGGCTGGAGGTAATGAAAGAAGATATTTACAATGAAGTACGAGAAAGCTGGGATGGACACCTTTCCGATCTGATCAACCGGTACAACCCGGAAATGTTTGTTTACGATTACACGAAATATTATCCCTGGACCGTTCAGCTGGTGCGGATGAACAACTGGAGAGTGATTTATCTTGATGGATTTATGGTAATTTTTGCCCGGAATGACTACCGCCAGGATATTCCGGCCCTGGATCTTTCGACAGCTCCTTCAAAAACAGGAATAAAGCCGATCCGGGATCCATCAGCAATTCTTCAGATTTTGAATCAAAAGCCTCCCACAAAATTCAGCAATTGGATGAAAGGATTCTGGGAACAGGAAGATCCGGTTACCCAGGAAATGATGAACAAGGCTTCATTTTGTTTACAGATGAATGCGGATGAGCCTGCAGAACAATTACTTCTTGAAAATCTGAAGCGAACTCATGGAGCCAATCATGCGACCTATTATGCCCTGGCTGACATTTACCGTGCGCGGGGAGATGTTGAAAAAGCTACCGTTTGCTACCGGAAAATACTGAAATCCGATCCGGAAAATGAAATTGCCCGGCATGATTTACAGACCATGTCACTTCAGAAAAGCTCCTCCACGGCAAAAACCGTTTCAGTCGATCCCGGAGAAGAAGCTAAAAGATACTTCAACAGTGGAAACCAGAAATATCAGGACGGCGATTTCCAGGGAGCCATAAGTGATTACAATAAAGCCATTTCTCTGAATCCGGGCTATTTTAAAGCTTATAATAACCGTGGAATTGTTCACGCAATGGGGATGAAGCAATTTGATCTTGCCCTGAAAGATTTTGATTCCGCCATATCCATTAAACCGGATTACGGAGATGCGTTTCTGGGAAGAGGAACTGCAAAGTTCCGTCTTAACGACCGCGCAGGTGCCTGTGAAGACTGGAACAAAGCCCGTTCACTTGGCAACCCGCAAGCCAATGATATGATCCTTCAATACTGTAAATAGCAATAACTGGTCATTGTTTCAGTACCACGTTCCGTTTTTGTCGATCATTGGCACGAATCGTACAGGCAATACAGCTTTCTGGATGATCTTTCCACCCGTTTTAGTTAAAAGAATGAGTTCCTGGACACCATGTTCTCCAACCGGGATAATCATCCTGCCTCCTTCTGCCAATTGATCTTTCAGCGGTTGAGGAATATGAGTTGTAGCGCACGTAACCAGAATCGCGTCATAGGGAGCATGTTCCGGCCATCCCTGATAACCATCCCCGCAGGTAACCTGTATGTTTTTAAAATTCAGAGCAACCAGTATTTTTTCCGCTCTTTCAGAAAGTTCACTGAAAATATCCATAGTAAATACCGAATCACAGATTTCAGCAAGAATGGCAGCCTGGTAACCCGATCCTGTGCCGATTTCCAATACTCTGTCCGTTGATTTCAAATGAAGTGACTCGGTCATGAAAGCCACCACATACGGTTGAGAAATCGTCTGGTTCATTCCAATTGGCAAAGGCATATCAAGGTATGCATTCGAAGTGTACGGCTCCGGAACAAACAAATGCCTGGGTACTTTTCGCATAGCATCCAGCACATGGTTATCGGTTATCCCCCGCGCTCTGATCTGCTCATTGACCATCCTTTCCCGTTCGTTTGAATATTTATCAGAAGGCATATTTTGTGAATTACAACCTGAAAAGCAAAGGACCATTGAAACCATACAATAGATCCTTAAAAACTCATATTCGATCAACCATTCCCTGTCAAAAATAATCATGGCTTTTTTATCGGGACACTGGAATAAATATACTCAAAATTTTTGAATTTTGTAAAAATCAGCAAGATAGGTTAATGCCAAAAGAGAAAAGCATCTGATGGGTAGTGTCCGGAATAATCAAGTAATTCAAGAAAACCCGATTGATTTCACTTACTTTCTCTACCTTGCATCGATCCTTAAAGCAATTAATGGAACGAAAAAAAATCATCGTGGTAGGTGGCGGACCTGCCGGATTAATGGCGGCAGACGTTCTCAGTTCCGCTCACGATATATCAATCTATGACAAAGAAAAAGCCGTCGGACAGAAATTTCTGTTAGCCGGAAAGGGGGGACTCAACATTACAAACAGCCTTCAAGGAGAGGAGTTAACCAATAAATATTCCCCTCCAGGGTTCATGAATAAAGCAGTATCGGATTTCGACCCCGCTTCTCTCCGGCAGTGGCTCTCCGAAATGGGCATCCCTACCTACGCAGGCTCCAGTTGCCGGATTTTTCCTGAAAAAGGCATCAAATCCGTCGATGTACTGAACAAGATCAAGGAGAAGTTGAGAAATCAAGGTGTTCAGCTTTTTGTACACCATGAATTTGTCGGATTTGACAATAACAGGCATGTTACCTTTAAAAATCAGGGACAGGAAGTCGTCGTGGAAGCGGATTACATTCTTTTTGCTTTAGGAGGCGCTTCATGGCCAGTAACAGGTTCCGACGGTTCATGGCGGGCTATTTTTGAATCTATGGGTATTGCAACACTTCCTTTTCAATCGTCAAACTGTGGTATGAACATTCGGTGGCCGGAAGCTGTAAGCCAAAGCCATGCCGGGAAACCAATTAAGAATATACGGCTCTTCGCCGGCAATATCGAAGTGAAAGGTGAAATGATTGTTACAAAATACGGTATTGAAGGCAATGCGGTTTATCCCCTGGTGCCTTCCATCCGGGATATGCTTAATGCGAATGCC
>JAUZOW010000168.1 GCA_030706225.1 Bacteroidota bacterium
GCATTCGCAGTATCGTGGAAACCATTAATAAATTCAAATGAACATGCTGCAATAAGGCATGCTATCAGAAGAAGAGTATAACCCGTATCTAATCCAAACATAGGGTTGACTTAGAGGATGGAAACAGTTTATATTGCCGTTTCAGGGCGGAAAATTAGCAAGAATATTTCTATTATTGTGCTTCTTGTTAACAATTAGAAAAAAAATCAAACCATCTCTTGATTTGAAAAGCCTTACTTTTGTGTCGAAATCATTTAAGGATCTTATGCCATCCAGTCATTATTTGCAACTTAATGAAATTGTTGAGCTGATTATGCTTACCGATCCTGATAAAATGCTTGATATCGGAATCGGATTCGGGAAATATGGTTTTCTTTCCCGTGAATATCTTGAGTTGTGGGATGGCAGAGACAAGTATGGCTCGTGGCAACGGCAGATTGATGGCATTGAAGCGTTCGAGCCTTACCTGAACGATGGTCACAAATTTGTTTATTCCAATATATTTACAGGAAATGCTTTACAGATCCTCCCGGGAATAAAAGATAAAGCCTATGATCTTATTCTTATGGTCGATGTCCTGGAGCATTTTTCAAAGGAAGATGGCTTGGTGATATTAAAGGAATGCCAAAGGATTTCCCGTAATGTTCTGATTTCGGTTCCTCTGGTGAATTCTGTACAGGATGCTGTTTTTAATAATCCTTATGAAATGCATAAATATCAATGGAAAAAACAGAATTTTAAATCCTTTCCGGGTTGTGCCTTCATCTTGAATTATAAATCACTGATCTGCTACTTTGGAGAAAAATCTTCCGAGGTTATCCCACTTTTCAGGAAAAACCTGCGGCACCGGTTCATCGTAAATACCCTGGATTTCTTTAAACTCAGGAATTTTTTAAAAACTGTTCTTCGAAAATCTTAATCTGTACCGAATATGTTTTTTAATATGCCCATTGATGTTGGGCCTGTCAGAACAACATTGATTGAATTAATCGCTGTTGCTTTTGGCTTGATGAGCGTTTGGTCAATGAAAAAGGAAAGTATTTTGGCTTTCCCTTCCGGGATCATTAATACCGGAATATATGTGTACATCTGTTTTATTCAGAAACTGTATGCACTGGCGGGCATAAATGTCTTTTTTGTGCTGATGAGCGTTTATGGCTGGATTAACTGGAGTAAGGGATCGGAAGATGAAATCCTCCGGATCTCAAAATGCACCCGGAAGCAACTCATTCTGAACCTGGGTGCCATTCCATTGTTTTTTGGTATCCTATGGATGATACTTTCCCGTTTGACCGACAGTAACGTTCCGGGTTGGGATGCCATAACCACTACTTTCTATATAATTGGAATGTGGTTTCTGGCATGGAAAAAGATTGAAAACTGGTGGTTATGGATCGCTGGGGATACCATCTCAATTTTCTTGTTTGGCTTTGAAAAACTCTATTTCAGCAGTCTCCAGTATTTTGTATTTACCATTATTGCTGTCTTTGGTTATCTTGAATGGAAGAAGAAGCTGATTTCTAACGAATCTACTGTAAAATGAACTCCAAATTACTCAAAATCGCTGTTACCGGCCCGGAATCTACCGGGAAATCCATACTAACTGAGCAGTTAGCTCATCATTACCATACCAATTTTGTCCCGGAATATGCCCGTGAATATATTGATAAACTTCAACGACCCTATAATCAGGAAGATATTTTGGTTATTGCACAAAACCAGATCCTGAATGAACATACCCTGGAAAAACAAGCTAATCAGATCATTTTTTGTGATACTGAACTGATTGTTACTAAGATATGGAGCGAGGTTAAATATTCATCCTGTGATCCCTGGATCCTGAAAACAATTTTGGAAAACCCCTATGATCTTTATCTCCTTTGCAACATCGATATCCCCTGGGTGGATGACCCGCAGCGTGAGCATCCTCAGATGCGGGAATATCTTTTTAATCTGTATTTCAGGGAATTAACGGATCGTAAAGTGTCGTTTGCTATTGTCAATGGTCTTGGTATGAGAAGGTTACATAATGCCGTGCGAATTATTGAAAAATATTTCGGTTCCCGGTGGAATCCGTGAAATTTTAGTGATTTTCAAATTTTTTACGAATTTTACAGTTTTAGCTTAAAAAGGTTTTAATCATTCCCTAATATTTCTGGTGGAGATATATTCAAATGAACGGTTAAGGGTTCTTTTTCTTCCACGGTGGTATCCCAACCGGTACGATTCCATGCAGGGTTTATTTGTCCGCCAGCAGGCTGAAGCATTGACTGCATTTTGTAATGTGGCGGTTCTGTATATCCATCCGGATCCTATGGCAACGAATGATATCGAAGTTGAGGTTTCGGAAGAAAATAGCGTTCATACCGTAAGAATATATATACGGATTCCTTCTTTCAAAGTACATTTTTTAAAGGATTTCTTTTACTTTTTCAGAATTATTAAAGCATACAAATTAGGATTCAGAATTCTCAGGACTTTTCAACCTGATCTGATTCATGTCCAGGTATTGACGCGTCAGGGTGTAGTCGCTTTGGTGAGAAAATGGTTGACCGGGGTGCCTTATGTGATCACGGAACACTGGTCCCGCTATTTGCCTGAAAGTAATTCCTATCATGGTACTTTTAGAAAATGTATTACAAAAATAGTAGTTCGAGAATCCCTGGGTATCATTGCTGTTTCGGGGAAGCTGAAAGATGCCATGATTCATTGTGGATTAAATCATCAGAATTTTAAAGTGATTCCGAACCTTGTGGATACGGATCACTTTGTGATCAGGAAAAGGCCGGAAAACGTGAGTCTGAAAAGAATATTACATGTTTCCTGTTTTGATGACAGTTCAAAAAATATTTCCGGATTTTTGAGAGTAATAAAAAGTCTTTCGCAAACCCGGAATGATTTTGAGTGCCTCCTGGTTGGTGAAGGACCTGATTTGCAGTCGATGAAGGATTATGCCGGGAAGATGGGTTTGGATGAAAACCGGGTCAGATTTACGGGTCTGATGAAGGACGATGATCTTGTAAATATTTTAAATTCAGGTGATTTATTTGTATTATCCAGTCACTATGAGACTTTCGGTACGGTGATCATTGAAAGCCTCTCCTGTGGATTACCTGTCGTAGCTACCAACACCGGAATTGCACCGGAAGTGATCAACGAAAGAAATGGCCGGTTAGTTTCTGTCGGTAACGAAGAAGAACTTGGAAAAGCCATTGCCGAAATGCTTGATCATTCCGGAGAAGAGGACCGCCAAAAGATCCGTCAGGAGATCATTTTCCGGTTCGATCGGCAGAATGTGAGTCGTGAGATATTTCAAACCTATCTTCAATGTTTAAAAAGATAGCTGGTACTATAGGAACGCGATTTCTGGCTACCCTCATCACATTCATCATTGTGCTGACCAATACTCATTTCCTGGGAGCGGCTAATTTCGGAACCATTAACCTGATCATCCTGGCGATTGCTTTGATTCAGCTTCTCAATAATTTTGTCGGAGGTTCTGCGCTGGTTTATCTGGTTCCCCGTGAAGATCTACTGAGATTATATATTCCTTCCGTTCTCTGGTCGGCTTTTATTTCAGTTTCAGGGGTTTTGCTTCTGTGGTTGTTGAAATTGATCCCCGAGGGCTATACTTTTCATGTGATGGCCCTTTCTCTGATCTATTCTTTTCTATCGGTCAACCTGATGGTCCTTTTGGGCAAAGAATGGATCCATTCCTATAACCTGATTACTTTGCTTCAGACAGTATGCCTTCTTACCGTTTTGATCATTTTTATTTTCCTGCTGAATGAAAGAACGGTCATGTCGTACATTAATGGTCTTTATGTATCCTATATACTGGCTTTTATACTTAGTATGATCAAGGTCTTTCCCTGGCTTCATAAAGGCTCGCTTAAAGGAACATTCAATGTTATTAAGAAGATTATCCATTACGGATCGGTAATGCAAACC
This sequence comes from Bacteroidota bacterium, assembly GCA_030706225.1. Classification (GTDB taxonomy): domain Bacteria; phylum Bacteroidota; class Bacteroidia; order Bacteroidales; family FEN-979; genus JAUZOW01. The sequence continues at coordinate 3,952 of JAUZOW010000168.1, forward strand.
GGAAATATCATCCAACTGTTGAATTACCGTTTGAGCTATTATTTTATCGAGATGTTTTTTGGGCGGGCTTCTGTCGGAATTTATTCTGCGGGTGTTCAGCTTTCTGAATGTATTTGGTTGATTCCCAAGAGTATTTCCATGGTGCAATATTCCCGTTTATCCAATGAAGGCGATAAGGATTATGCATTGCGTACAACGCTGAGTTTCTTAAAGGTTTCCATATTGATAACATTGTTTGCATTAATTGTTATTTTACTGATACCTAATTCGTTTCTTGTCTTTTTATTTGGAAAAGAATTCGGAGGGGTTAAACTGGTAATGATTTCATTGGCGGCCGGGATTCTTGTTTTTACCATTTCTATTATTCTGAGCCCTTTCTTTTCAGGACAGGGAAAACCTATCCATAATACGATCAGTGCTGCCGCAGGACTTGTTTTTACAGTAGCAGGAAGCCTCATATTATTACCACGTATTGGAATTGCCGGAGCCGGGATCACTGCCAGTATATCTTATTTTGCATCAACACTTTATCAGTGGATTGTTTTCCGGAAATTCACCCGTTTCAGGATACGGGATCTGGTTGTTACCCGAGAAGAGGTTTCATTATTATTTCGGGAAATTTCCAGATTGTTCAAATAAAGACTTTGTATGCAAAGTCTTTGCCATCACACATCAGGCATCACGCATCCCAATGTTCAAAAAATCGGTAAAAACTCTCCGTGAAATTTGGCGCTTCGGAGGGTGGATTCACCTATATTTGCATCGCTGAAAAACCCTTTGTATGTTTCAACCCGATACCTATAATGA
>JAUZOW010000169.1 GCA_030706225.1 Bacteroidota bacterium
AACCGGAGGATGATGAAATTCGAAAATCTTACACCGCAGGAAAACAGACTAAAAGAAACCGTATCCAAACTCATTCATACCCGTACCTCAAGTATGCCGCTTCTTTACGGTGACTTCAAGACCATTTCGGTTTCCGATAATCTCTTCGTCTATATGAGAAGCTATTTAAACCAGGTTGCTGTCGTAATTCTGAACAAAGACCGTTCGGGACATAAAATTGATTTCACGCTGCCTTCCCGTTTCGAAAAAACAAAACTGAAAGCAGTATTTGGAAACAGCTTTACTACTGCCGATGGAAAAATAACTTTGAATCTGAAAGGAAATTCATTTGAAATACTGACCGGCGAATAATTCCAATAACGAATTAAAAACACCAGCCATGAATAAAACGGAGATTTTTCATATCCTGACACGGGTTGTCCTGGGGGTATTGTTTCTGGCAATTGTATGGGTTGTCTGGGCTTTTACTGCAAAAAAGCCCAGGCCTTCTGTGGTTGTTCATCCCGAATGGAGCCGGAGTGCGACAATCTATGAAGTGAATATCCGGCAATATACACCGGAAGGAACATTTGCTGCTTTTTCCAGGCACCTGCCCCGGTTGAAAAAGATGGGAGTGGATATTCTCTGGCTGATGCCCGTTAACCCCATCGGGATTGAAAACCGGAAAGGTACACTCGGAAGTTATTATTCAGTGCGTGATTATTTGAGTGTAAATCCGGAATTCGGGACCCTAAAGGATCTGAAAGATCTCGTAAAAAAAGCTCATGAGTTGGGAATGTATGTCATCATTGACTGGGTAGCCAATCATACCTCCTGGGATAACAACCTGATCCGGGAACATCCGGAATGGTATACACACGATAGCTCCGGAAAGATCATAGCTCCGGTACCTGACTGGACAGATGCAGCCGACCTGAACTATGATCAGCCCGGGCTTCGTAAATATATGACCGATGCCCTTATCTACTGGGTTAAAGAAGCAGGAATCGATGGTTTTCGTTGTGATGTCGCCGGAATGGTTCCTGTCAATTTCTGGAATCGTGCCGTTCCGGAAGTTAAAAAAGTAAAACATGTTTTTATGCTGGCCGAATGGGAAACTCCGGAAATGCATGATAGTGCCTTCGATATGACCTATTCCTGGGATATGTTCAAGACAATGAACTCCATTGCAAAAAAAGAACAAACCGCAAATTATATCGATACCGTTCTGAAACATAATGCAAAACGATATAATCCCGATGCCTACCGGATGCTTTTTACTTCCAATCATGATGAAAATTCATGGAATGGTTCGGAATATGAACGGATGGGAGATGGCGCTAAAGCATTTGCTGTTCTTACCTTTACACTGCCCGGAATGCCTTTGATCTACAGCGGACAGGAAGCCGCATTTAACCACCGGTTATTGTTTTTTGATAAGGATTCCATTAAATGGGACAATTATCCTTTGGCTTCCTTCTATTCCCGACTGATCCGGTTAAGAAAAGAAAACTCCGCCCTTTGGAGCGGAACTACCGGCGGTAGAATGTTAAAGATCAAAACCCGGAATGATAAAGCGGTATATGCTTTTTCACGGGAAAATAATAAGGACCATGTTTTGGTCGTTGTTAATTTAAGCGTAACCCCACAATCGGTGAAAATCAAAGGGAACTCGATCCAGGGAACCTACACGGAAGTCTTTACAGGAAAGCCGAAGATCTTTGGACCCGAATCCACCCTTTCACTGAAACCCTGGGAATATCTTGTATTTGAGAAAAAGCAATAAAATGAAAAAATTCAACACTGCCCGCATAATCTGTGCGTTCTCTGTATTGATGCTGATACTCCTGGCAGGTCCCGGATTCAGCCAGCCAAAATCATCAGCTTCGGAAACTCCCAGGCTTCATTTTATCCTGAATATGGAAAAAATGATCCGGAATGGAAATTTTAATCCATCCTCGGATACATTATGGCTTATCCTTACTATACCCAAAGACACTATGGTTATTCTTCAGCCGGAAGCAGCGCCGGATCAATATGAATATTACGGAAATGTGGATTCAGGGCTTGATTCATTGACACTTTACCGCTATATCTTCAGAATTAATGATACGATCTATGAAGACTTTGCCCGGCAGGTCAAGACAGATACTACGGGAATTGTCCTGGTAAATGTGTGGTGGAATGATGATTCCATCATTAAAACCACATTCCGGGTCAATATGACCTATGCAAAGAATATTGGGGCTTTCAATCCGTCAACCGATTTTGTGGATCTGTCAGGCACCATGAATAACTGGTCAGGATCCGGACATATGACAGCAGAAGGGAACGATATTTATTCGATTCAATATGAACTTATTCCGGGACAGAATTATGAATTCAAATTCCGGATCAACGGGGATACGAATACATCCGAATTCCCGCATGGAGGACTTGCCCGGTTAACCCGTGGACCTTACCAGCCGGAAACACTAAGTTATGTTTTCAACGATTACGACCCTTCCGCAGTTCCCGTGACATTTCAATGCAATATGTGGTACCAGCTTAAAGCCGGTCATTTTAATGATTCCATTGATTATCTTGATATTGCAGGAAACTTCAATGGAAATGGCGCTTATGATCTCCTTTTCGACAGATCAAACGACAGTATTTACACCATTACCAAACTGATCGATACAACCTATATCAATACCAACACCCCCCTGCAGTTTCTTTTCCGTTTCAACGGTGACTGGAATACCTCGGAAAAGCTGAACAACAATACCTGGCGGACATATCAACCTCACGATACAGCCGGGGGAAACACCAATGTTTTCAGTTGTTGGTATGATGATAAGAACCCGAATGAAATTTCAGCTCCATGGGTTTATAATGTCAGTATTCAGGGAATCCTGGCTGTCGGGCTGCCTCTGAGCGGAATTTATACTTACGAAGATGCAAACGGAGATCCCGAAGGCATTTCTCTTTATCAGTGGTACTATGCTGACGATTCCATTGGCACCAACCTGACTGCGGTCACCGGCGCCGATTCCATCACTTTTGTACCCACGGCTGCCGGTTATCAGAAATATGTGGTTTTTGAAGTAACTCCGATTGCTCAAACCGGTACTTATACCCAGGGTAATCCCGTAAGAGCAGTATCAGTAGGTCCGGTGGGAGGTTTAGGTATCGATACGCACGATGTCGTTTCTCTTCATGTTTATCCCAACCCTGTATCTGAAAAATTAGCTGTGGAAAGTAATGTCTCCATCCGGCGTATGGAAATCTTTAATTTATCCGGCCAGCTGATCATGACAGTAGAGGCTGGTAATTCCTATAAAGTGATCACAGATGTATCCCAGCTTCCTGAGGGTTTTTATATCCTGAAATGTTTCGATAAAGATAACAGATCCGGTATTTCAAGATTCATAAAGAATTGATCGGGAATTCTTTCATAGAATCCTGATTGATATTATCTTTGTTCTTCCAATACTTCCGGTCATGAAAATCATAAAACATTTTGTGATTTCATTGATCCTGGTATTTACTCTGTTTTCTGCATCTTACTCTCAAGTCGTTGTTACAGTTCCTGTTAATCCTACGGATTTGGATTCAGTAACTGTGATTTTCGATGCCACACAGGGTAATGCCGGGCTCAAAGATGTTTCCCCTCCCATTTATGCACATACGGGTGTGATTACCAATCTCAGTACATCGTCTTCCGATTGGAAATATGTCATCGCTGCATGGAACGTCAACATTCCCAAAGCGCTGATGACATCCCTGGGAAACAACCTGTATCAGCTTAAACTGACTCCGAGTATCCGTGATTTTTACGGTGTACCGCAAAGTGAAAAAATCCTGAAACTGGCTTTCGTTTTCCGGAATTCAGATGGAACCAAAACAGGACGGGAAGCCGACGGCGGAGACATCTTTGCCGATGTCTATCCGACCGTATTGAGCATTAACCGGATAGAACCGGCAAATACCCCTATCTACCTGCCACCGAACGATTCAATTCCCATTTATATTAAAAGTCCGCTGGCAGATACCATCGCATTGTATCTCAACCATAACCTGATTAAAAAAGTGCATGGTTCATCATTGACAGATACTCTTATTGCCAGTTCAGGTACTTTCTGGGCAAAACAATGGATTCAAATCAAAGCATGGAATGATACCGCTTCGGTTGCCGATTCTTTTTATTATGCCGTCATTCCTTCGCCATCTGTTGAAGCATTGCCATCAGGGATCAATGATGGGATTAATTATCCGGATTCCACATCCGTTATTCTTTCCCTGCTGGCTCCCTGGAAAGATTTTTGCTTTGTTACCGGTGATTTTAATGACTGGCAGCAGGACTCGGCTTTCTATATGAAACGGACTCCCGACAGTTTACGGTTCTGGCTGCGTATCAATAACCTTACACCTCATAAAGAATATATCTTCCAGTATTTTATTGATGGGAATCTCCATATTGCTGATCCATATTCCGACAAAGTCAGCGATCCTAACGACCAGTATATTGATTCTTCGACTTATCCCAACCTGATTCCCTATCCGACAGGAAAAACCACAGAGATTGCTTCGGTTCTTGAGACCGGACGCTCCCAGTATCCCTGGGAAAATCCGACATTTTCCCCTCCATCTCCAAAAGACCTTGTCATTTATGAGATTCTGATACGTGATTTCACAACATTTCATGATTATCCTTCTGTGGAAGACACCCTTTCCTATTTGAAAAATCTCGGAGTAAATACCATCGAGCTGATGCCTGTAA
>JAUZOW010000017.1 GCA_030706225.1 Bacteroidota bacterium
AGACCTATGGAAAAGGTACTGTGATGAAGCTTGGTGACAATGCCATTGAAAATGTGGATGTCATCCCTACAGGATCTATCGGACTGGATCTTGCTCTGGGAATCGGGGGGTTACCCAAAGGCCGTGTGATTGAAATATTTGGCCCGGAATCTTCCGGTAAAACGACCCTTGCGATTCATGCTATTGCACAAGCTCAAAAAAACGGGGGAATAGCTGCATTCATTGATGCAGAGCATGCATTCGACAGGTTTTATGCTCAGAAATTAGGGGTGGATGTGGAAAATCTGTTGGTTTCTCAACCCGACAACGGAGAACAAGCTCTTGAAATTACTGAAAATCTGATTCGTTCAGGTGCTATTGATATTATCGTAATCGATTCGGTTGCTGCACTGACTCCCCGAAGTGAAATCGAAGGAGAAATGGGAGATTCGAAACTCGGTTTGCAGGCCCGGTTGATGTCGCAGGCATTGAGAAAACTGACTTCGACAATATCCAAGACTTCCACCTGCTGCATTTTTATCAACCAGTTAAGGGAAAAAATCGGGATTATGTTTGGGAATCCTGAAACGACAACCGGTGGAAATGCTCTGAAATTTTATGCTTCCATCCGGCTTGATATCCGGAAGGTTACGCAATTGAAAGAATCTGATGAAATTATCGGGAACCGTGCCCGCGTTAAAGTGGTTAAGAACAAGCTGGCTCCTCCTTTCCGGAAAGCGGAATTTGATATCATTTACGGAGAAGGTATTTCCCGCCCTTATGAAATCATTGACCTTGCCGTTGAAAACAACGTAATTAAAAAAAGCGGATCATGGTTCAGCTATGGGGAAACCAAACTGGGTCAGGGACGCGATGGTGTAAAAAAACTGCTGGTTGATAACCCGGAACTGGCAGATGAACTGGAACTTAAGATTAAAGAAATTCTGAAAAATGTTAAATAAAAATTTGCCTTTTGGGTTACTGGCGATATTGCTTGTGATCCTGCTGGCTCCTTCTTGCAGGCATGCTTCCAAAGAAGAAAAAATTGCAATCGGTGTTTCAGATACATCACTCAAGTACCTTGAAGCCCTGAATAAAAAGATTTCAGCAGACGGAAAAAATGCCGGCCTTTATAACCTTCGTGCCCGTTTTTACATTAACGATCGCCAATTCAATAAGGCATTGAAAGATATTAATCAGGCACTTTCTCTTAATCCTAAAGATGCTTCTTTTTATGTTACCCTATCAGATCTTTACCTTCTGACTGGTGAACCTCAGAAATGTAGTGATGCACTGAAGAAAGCGCTTACCATCTCTCCAAAAGATAATGATGCTTTGATTAAGTTTGCCAAGCTTTCGCTCATTCAGCGTGACTATAAATCTACTTTCGAGAATCTGAAAAAAGCGCTGGACAACCAGCCGGTTAACCCGAAAGCTCATTTTCTGCGGGCTTTAGCTTTACTGGAAAACGGAGATACGCTGAAAGCAGTGGATGATCTCAGAAAAGCGGTTGACCAGGATCAGCATTACTTTGATGCATATGTTCAATTGGGTGATTTGTACACTATTAAGAAAGATAAACTGGCTGCAGAATATTATCGCGCAGCCCTGAATATTCACCCGGGAAGTCGTGAAGTTCTTTACAGCCTGGGGATGTTTTATCAGGAAAGCGGGCAATATGACAAAGCCATTGAAACTTATACGACATTGGGAAAGGTCGATTCAACCTTTAAAAACGCTCCGTATAATATTGGATATATCTATCTTGTTTACCTCCATGATTTTAACAAAGCAGTCAGCTGTTTTTCGGAAGCTATTAAACGGTCTCCCGCTTATGTGGAAGCCTGGTACAACAGGGGATATTCATATGAATTAATGGGCCAGAATGGGAAGGCTTATGATGATTATCAGAAAACCCTTCAGATCAGTACCAATTACCAAAAAGCTATTGATGGTCTGAACCGGTTGGATAAATCCAAAAAAAGAAGATAATTACAGCGTTTCCAGGATATCCTGCAATTCTCCTTTCTCTCCTTCATGAAAAAGAAGGTAATGAAGGATAGAATGAACATTCACAAGCCGGTAGCCGAAACGAGTCTCAAACATGTTTTTGCAATCCCTGATCGCATTTTCCTTAGAAGTAAGTAAAGGCTTTTGATATAACAGGACGAAATCTTTCATGTCCTGGTATATATCTGTAATGTTTTCAGCAATACTTGATTTTTCTGCTTCCACGGTATTCCGGACATGATGATCAATAAAATAGTAAATATCATCATTCCCGAATTTTTGTCTGAGAATATTGAACATATTTTCCCATAATTCTTCTGTTACGAAATGTTCCGTGGCTTCATCATTTTCCACTTCGATTTCCGGCAGGAGAGAAGCTTTTAAATACAGCAAGGGGCATACTTTCTGAAGATACAGTAGAATTTCTTCACGTGAATAATCTTCAGCCTTTTCCAGAAACAGACAAAAATCATTTGCAACCGTTAACATTTCAAGGACTTTCCTAGATGTAATCAGATCAGTGCCAGAATCCATTTCTTGCTTTTCCATGGTTTTAAAATATTCGCAAAGATATCAGTTTCGCAGGGATTCTGTATAAGGAGAAGAAACATTGAAATTCGAAATTGTCATAGGAAAACCTTCATTGACAAACCCATTAAATAAAGCTTTGCCTGACAGAGGATTAGGATATAAATAAGCTGAAAGAACGATATTTGTAAAAATAAGGTTCTCATTCCGGATCAACAGGTTTATTCCGATACCCGTATATATCGGTTGATTAAACAGATTTTCATTGTTTCTTGCTACCATTCCTGCTTTGAAATTCAGGAGCCATGCAAACTGAAAACCATAAAAATTCAGGGGAGTATACATTATGAGGGAAAGATCCGAGATCCAGGAATGAACCCCATATAAAGCTGAATCTTCCTCGTTTCCAGGATATTGAATGTCGGTTCCGATATTGGTGTAATCTTTATTGTTGTTTCTGAAAAGGAACCCTCCTGTATAATTCATCTGGAGAAAGGTTCTGAATTTGAATTTTTTGTTTTTTGAATATAAAATATTGGACATGTAGAATATTTTCCCTTTTACTATAACATCTTCCATGTTGTTTTTCCAGAAATATGCACCGGTATTGATGAATTCAGAAAAGTAGCCGATTTTATAGAAATGGGAACCCATTCCGATTTTCACACCACTGTAAAATCTTGTATAGAAATCGGTTATGTCAGGTCCTAATGTGACCTGGATCACTTTACCATAGGGAATATTTTCAGGTTTTCCGAAACGTAGAATATAATTGGAAAGGTAATAATTATTGCGTGAAAGCGAAATACCGGTAAGAAGCTGGGTATTATTGTAATACAACCGGTTACTGTCAATGGAAACCAGCGGACGGGCTGAATAGTTTCGCCAGTTTGCAGCTTCTGTGAGAATAATACGCGTGGGTTCGATCATATTTTTTAACAGGAAGGATCTTCCTGCCCATTCACTCAGATTGGTATAAAAAGCGATTTTCTTCTGTCCTTCTTCCGGGCACTCAACCGAATGATCATACTCGATCCGCCCACCTCCTGCCCACTGAACGGTGTTTGCAAAGAATGTCCGTGCCGCACTAGCGGCAATGACTTCACTGTTCAGTTCATCCCGGCTGTAAACCAACTGACCATCGATGAATTTTCCATCAATATTACTTAAAGTATAGGATCCCCCATGATAGCTTAAAAAAGGAGCATGAGATCTGGAAAAATACAGGGTATTTGAAAACCGGTCAGTCAATCCCAGAAAGTTGGCATCAAAGATCCGGAGACTCATGTTGTTGTTGGTCAGCTTTGGAATGTCGAATCCTATTGACCATACATCTTTGGTTATTACCGTCACATCTACGGAATCCTCAGAAGTTAATGCTTGCTGAACCAGTATCCTGACATCACTGAAGGATGAAATTTCTCTGAGACTTCTTTCATTATCGGCCATCAGGGAAGGATCCAGAGGATCTCCTTTACTGAAAAATATTTTTTCCCTGATAATGTAGTTTTGCGTACTGATGTGCATCTTATTCATTGTTCTTCCGGCGTCAGTCATTGCCTGATGTGTCGTATCCTCAATACTGGGGCCGAAAGGACTGAGAGAAAGGAAATGGATTTTCCGTATGATCTTTCCGGAATAAGGAAGAAAAGGAGATTCACTCAGAATAACCTGTGTAGAATCAGTGATCCGGTTGTTTTCAGGTGGAATAAATGCAAGTCCATAAAGTAGTTGCGTAACTTTATGTCGTGATAATTTTTGATAAACGGAATCGTAAAATGCAATGTTTTTTTGGATACGGACAGTATCCAATGAAACCGGTTGCGCTGTCGAAAACAAAGGAACAGAAAAAAAGTAAAGAAAAAGCATCTCATACAGAATGAAATACCTGTGGGAGATAGAACCAGTTGACTTTTTCTTTTCTACCCGGATCATTTATGTCAGGTGCATCGCTTCTATTAATTGATGGATCTTTTGATCCAATATTTGCATTATCTGATCGTAATCTTCTTTCCCGTTGCCTTTATGTCGTACGCTGAAATAAAACTTGATCTTGGGCTCAGTTCCTGAAGGACGCATACTGATCTTGGTCCCGTCTTCAAGGAAAAACTGAAGAACATTGGATGCCGGAAGGTCTATCTCTTGAACATTTCCGGTAATAACATCCATGTTTTTAAGGCTTTGAAGGTCCTTGATCTGGATTACCTTGCAGCCGCATATTTCTTTCATGGGATTCTTGCGGTAATCAATCATCATTTTCCGGATTTCATCAGCTCCTTTTTTCCCTTTTTTCGTGACAGAAAAGAGCTGTTCCTTATAAAACCCAAATTCCTTGTAAATCTGTAAAAGAAGGTCGAAAAGTGTCTGATTCCGGTCAGCTGTCCAGGCTGCTGCTTCTGCGATCAGTGAACAGGCGCTGAGAGAATCTTTGTCGCGCACAAAATCACCGGCCAGGTATCCAAAGCTTTCTTCACCACCGATAATATATTTCAATTTACCTTCATTGCTGCGGATCACATCGGCAATATATTTAAAGCCTGTCAGGCAATCAAAGCAGGTAACGTCGAATTTTCCGGCAATCTCGTTTAAAAGATCCGTAGTGACAATGGTTTTAACAATAAATTCATTTCCCTTCAGCATTTTCTTTTCCTGCCAGCGTGTAAGAACATAGTAAAACAGTATGGCGGCAGTTTGATTACCGTTCAGACGGATATAATTACCCGATTTATCCGGAATAGCAATTCCAACGCGGTCGGCATCGGGATCTGTTGCCATTACCAGGTCGGCATGAATTTTTCTGGCAAGTTCCAAAGCCATATTCATGGCTCCGGGTTCTTCCGGATTGGGAGAATGAACTGTCGGGAAATTGCCGTCGGCAACAGCTTGTTCTTTTACAACAGAAACATTTTCAAAACCATATAAACTAAGAATTCTGGGAACCAGTATTCTTCCACAACCATGCAACGGGGTATAAACGATCTTCAGGTCCCGGTGTCTTTTAACGGAGTCCGGAGAAAGTGACAATCCAAGAATTTTATTCAGGTAGATTTTATCAATATCTTCACCGATCCGGACGATTTCTGCAGGATTTCCATTCCATTTAACGTTATTTATGGAATGTATTTTTCCGACTTCTTCCATGACCTTAACGTCATGAGGTGCGATCATTTGGGCTCCATCACTCCAGTAAGCTTTGTAACCATTATATTCTTTAGGGTTATGAGAAGCTGTGATCATGATTCCGCTATGGCATTGCAATTGCCGGATAGCAAATGATAATTCCGGTGTAGGGCGGATATCATCGAAAAGATAAACCCGAAAACCATTGGCTGTCAGTACTTCGGAGACGATTTCTGCAAAATAGCGGCTGTTGTTGCGACTGTCGTGAGAAACAGCCAACTTGACCGGTTTTGCATCCGGAAAAACCTTTTTCAGGTAATTGGCCAATCCCTGGGTAGCCATCCCAACTGTATATTTATTCATCCGGTTGGTTCCTGGACCCATAATTCCCCGAAGCCCTCCCGTACCAAACTCGAGATCTCGGTAAAACGCATCCGAAAGTTCTGCCGGTTTGTTTTTCATCAGGTCAAGGATCTGAGCCTTGGTGTCATTATCATAATTGCCATCCAACCATACCTGGACTCTTTCCATTAAATTTTTATCAAGAGCTTGTTCCATTTTTTAATGTTTTTCTTTTTTTCAGAACTCACATTTTTCAGAGCAGCTTTGAAAGACAATCTTTTAGGCTGTCTCTCCAGTAAGGAATCGTAATTCCGAATCTTTCCCGGATTGCGGCTTTATTCAAAACACTGTAAAATGGCCGTTCGGCAATCTGGGTAAGTTCCCGTGTTTCAATCGGCGAAACAGAAGCAGGGATTTCTGCTATATCAACGATGGCTTTTGCAAAATCGTACCAACTGATAGCCCCTTCGTTAGAAAAATGGTATAATTCCAGCGAATTCATTTTCATAACTTCAGGAATTACTTCCAGAATCGCTTTAGCCAGATCACGGGCATAGGTAGGAGTTCCGATCTGGTCGAAAACAACCCGGAGTGGCTCCTGCTTTTTGGCTTTGTTAAGAATCGATTTGACGAAATTTGATCCATAACCTGAATAAAGCCAGGACGTACGAAGGATCAAACCGGCGACACTCTCTTTTTGCATGGCCTTTTCTCCTTCATATTTACTTCTGCCATATACGGAAAGAGGATCTACCGGGTCTTTTTCAGAATAGGGCTTGAAATTTCTTCCATTAAAAACGTAATCCGTGGAAATTAAAATCATCCGTGTTCCTGAGGCAGCGCATAATGCTGCCAGTTGTCCGGGTACAGTAGCATTCACCGTCATCGCGCGAAGAGGATCCTGTTCCGCTTTATCAACAGCGGTATATGCCGCACAATGAACCACAAGGCCGAACTGGTTCATCGAAAAGAAAGTTCTCACATCCTTTTGAGATGAAAGATCCAGCTCATTAATATCAATAAACCGGAAACTCCATGACGGATATTGCCTGCTTAACTCCTGAATCTCATTTCCTAACTGTCCATTGCTACCGGTAACAAGTATGTTCATATTATAATCGGTTCTTTAGAATGATCAATGATTTTTTTGAAATAATCGATGGTGCTTTTTAATCCTTCATCTAACTGTACTTTAGGTTCCCATTGCAATTTGTTCCTGGCAATGGTAATATCCGGCTGTCTCTGGGTAGGATCATCATTCGGGAGAGGTTTGAAAACGATTCTGGATTTTGATCCAACCAGTGAGATGACTTTTTCAGCCAGCTCAAGAATGGTAAATTCATGTGGATTACCCATGTTTACGGGTCCTGTAAAGCTATCATCCGTGTTCATCATTCGGATAAGCCCATCAATCAGGTCATCTACATAGCAGAAACTTCTCGTTTGTGAACCATCACCGTATACCGTAATATCGTTTCCCAGTAATGCCTGGACAATAAAGTTTGAAACCACACGTCCATCATTTGGATGCATACGGGGCCCATAGGTGTTGAAAATCCTTACGATTTTGATTCGTACATTATTTTGCCGGTGATAATTGACAAACAGGGTTTCGGCAGCCCTTTTCCCTTCATCATAGCAGGCACGGTCGCCAATTGGGTTCACATGTCCCCAATAGGTTTCTTTCTGTGGATGAATTTTAGGATCGCCATACACTTCACTGGTAGAAGCCTGAAGAATTTTTGCACGGATCCGTTTTGCCAATCCAAGCATATTGATCGCACCCATGACAGACGTTTTCACGGTTTTGATGGGATTGTACTGGTAATGAATAGGAGAGGCAGGACAAGCCAGGTTGAAGATTTCATCTACTTCAATCATGAATGGCATCGTCACATCATGACGAATCAATTCAAAATATGGATTTTTCAAAAGATGAACCACATTTTCCTTTTGTCCTGTAAAATAATTATCAAGGCAGACTACTTCATTTCCATCGGCAAGAAGCCTTTCGCAGAGATGTGAACCCAGGAAACCGGCTCCTCCCGTGACGAGAATTTTTTTTCGCATATCGATTTTTTTGATGGCTGTCTTTTACAATAAGAAAAACGTTCATTTTCCCCTTATTGTATCACGATTGGGAAAATTTCATCCCAAAGAAATTGATAAAGCCAGGAACAAAAATACAAAAACAACCGGGAATGGTCAATAAACGGATGTTCGCCGCGTTCCTGAATAATTTACAGTTCCGGCATGTTTCAGATAGTCAATGAGTACCTGTGCGGTTGTAATAAAAGCAGACTGGCCCGGGTCATGATGATCAAATTTGTAACTGGCTGCCATGTAACTGTTCATAGCAACCGAATATTTCTTTTCAGGATCCAGTGTTTTCCCGGCAGGGTCTTTCATGATAACATCCTTGCAGGTTCCATCGGGATTTGTTTTAATCGAATAGGTCATACCCGAAACCATGAGATCAATACGTTTTTCCCTGTTAAATGAGTTCGCAATCAGGGAGGATATTTCGTCCTTGGATAAATGGTAAATGATCACTTCGTTTCCAAAGGGGTCCAAGCGGTAAACATCTTTCAGGAGGATATTCCCTGCAGGAATTTCAGGAACCCGGATACCTCCTGAGTTTTGAAATGCAAAATCAAGACTCATTTGTTTGGTAATGGCATCTGTCATCATAGCTCCCAATTCTTCATTTCCTTTAATTGCGGTTGCTGCGATCCCAACCAACTTCTGAAGTTCCGGGTTTGCATTATATTTATCGATCAATGCCTGAACTTCAGGATCTTTTTTCTTAATAGTGGCCAGGTCGATGATTTCATCACGTATGGAAACGATATGATTATCAGAATAATCAATAACAACCTTTCCTATATATTTCAGGCTGGATCCCGCTTGTGTGATAAGAACGTTATTAACCAGCATCAGGGTGTCGATCAGTGTATGGGAATGGCCGCCGATAATGACATCCAGTTCAGGCATTGATTGGGCAAGCTTGATATCCGTATCTATTCCAAGGTGTGTCAGACCGATCAGGATGGGATATTTTTTCTTAAGCCAGGAAAATTCCTTCGCTTTGTCCAGCCCTTTGGAAAAGCTCAATCCGTTGAGTTTGGCAGGATGAGAATCAGGCAATCCGTTTTCACCCAGTTCGATAATGCCCAGGAATGCGAGCGAGAGGTCACCTGCTTTCAGGATGGTATAGGGCTCAGGCTGTTTGAGGACAGCGCCTGTAGCATCCACATTGCAGCAGATAAACGGGAATTTTGCCTGAGACATGCGTTTATTCAGAAAATCCTGTCCCAGGTCAAATTCATGGTTACCAATGGCGCTGATGTTGAATCCACAACGGTTCATCAGGTCGATCATAGGCGCTCCTTTGTCATCGACCATATCCACAACCGGGTTTCCGGTAAAGTTATCTCCGGCAGCTACCAGAAATACATAAGGATTCATTTTTCTAAGGCTATCGGCAAGGTAGGCAACTTTCGAAAGGTTGTCGATTTTTGCATGCATGTCGTTTGTATGCAGAATAATTATCCTGGTATTCTTTCCTTCTGAATGTTGGGAAAAAAGAAAGTAAGGAAGGAAGAAAACCAATGCAGCGATGAACAATACTCGTTTCATAATGATTCTGTTTTGGGTATAATAAAGATACTCTGATTGGGCGAAAGTGTGCCATCCGGGTCGGTATTATTTCCGAAACGATCGACTATCCGGATTTTACCTTTGATCAGTGCCGAATAGATTTCCCGGGAATATGCAAGCACAGCATCTCTGACTTTTGCTCCTTCAAATATCCGGATTTCCTGATTATTTACAAAAATGACCATTGGATTTTTAAGTTAATAATTGGTTTGTCTGATGAATCATTGAAAGACAATGATTCATCGTAAACTACAACTCCATTTTCACCTGGATTGCTTTAACCTCTTTTCTGAGTTGTTTTACACTTTCTGCAAGCTTAACGGGATCTACTTCAATATTTTCAGGTAATGCAGAGCTGATATAGTTCACGAACTGCCATATTTCGCGGATTTCAGATACGGGGATATCATACGGGTCATACATCGGGTTAAGGGAATGGAGGATCAGTTTCCCATCGGAAGCGATTTTGTTTTCGACTACTTTAAAAACGATTCCTTCATCTATAGTCAGGATGATGCAGGCATCCCGGTCATGGATCTGATTCCAGTCCTGGATAAACACCCCGGTAACCCATGCTCCGTCGGGTATGGGAAGCATCGAATCCCCGCTGATCTGGAAGGTACGGTATTTCTTCTGGCGGGAGAGGAACGGGAGCCGGAAAGTCGGGAGGATGCTGATATATTCCGGATCTGCATAACCGCTCCGGTAACCGGCTTTTGCTTTTTCGGATACCATCTCGATGTTTTCGTTGTTGTCGGGTCCGACTGTGGTAGCGAGGATACGAAGGTTACTTCCTTTGATAAATACGTCATATCCTCGTTCCAGTTGGCGAAGCTGACTTTCAGGGAGGCGGGTCAGGTCGACTTTCACCAGGGTATCGATTGCGACATTAAAGTATTTTGAAAGAGCCACCAGCGTTTCCATACCCGGCTCGGCAATGGCATTCTCATACCCGCTTAAAGTGGATCGTTTCATATCCAGCGCAGAGGCAACATCATCCTGGGTGCGTCCCATGCGTTTCCGGAGAAATTTTATGTTCGAATGAAGAAACATTTTCTTGTTTTTTTTTATAAAAATGATTATATTGTAGTCTTTAAAATGATTAATTATTAGTCAAAGATAATATAAAAAGTGATAAAACAACAAATTAACAAAGTAAAAAAGTAACAGGCAGGGCTGTCTTATTACCAATGATCTTATCAAACCGGAATATTGTTCATCTTGATCTTGACACCTTTTTCGTCTCGGTGGAGCGTCTTGTCAATCCTTCATTGGCAGGTCGTCCGGTGATCATCGGGGGAATGTCGGATCGGGGAGTGGTTGCCACTTGCAGCTATGAAGCGCGTAAATTCGGTGTTTCATCGGCCATGCCGATGAAGATGGCCCGGATGCTTTGCCGTGATGCGATTTTTATCCGGGGCGACATGGAGTTGTATTCCCGGTATTCCCATCTGGTCACCGAGATCATTGCCGAGCGGGCACCTGTTTTTGAAAAAGCTTCGGTTGATGAGCATTACCTGGATGTTACCGGTATGGATCGCTTTTTTGGTGTGCAGAAGTGGTGTCATGAGCTACGGCAGGCGATCATACAGAATACGGGGCTTCCTATTTCATTGGGATTATCAGTGAACAAGACCGTTTCCAAAATTGCGACAGGAGAAGCCAAACCCAATGGCGAGCTTCAGGTTCCCGGCGATATTGTACAACCCTTTCTTTTTCCTCTTTCCATCCGGAAGATTCCGGGAATAGGAGACAAAACCTACCATCTCCTGCGCTCTATGGGCGTTTCCACCATTGGCACCTTGAGCCATATCCCGCAGGAAATGATGGAACGGGTCATGGGAAAGAATGGCATAATCCTGTGGGAACGGGCCAACGGCATCGATACAACCCCCGTACAACCCTATACTGAAAGTAAATCGGTCAGCACGGAAACCACTTTCGAACAGGACACAACCGATATCATCCGGATGAAGGAGATCCTGGTCAGGATGGTCGAAAAACTGGCGTTCAGCTTGCGGGAACAGCAAAAACTGACCTCCTGTGTGACGGTCAGGATCCGCTATTCCAATTTCGATACCCATACCATTCAGCAACAGTTACCCTATACGGCATTCGATCATATCCTGATCCCCGTGGTGAAAAACCTGTTCGATAAAGTTTACCAGCGCCGCATGCTGATCCGGCTGATCGGCGTACGATTCAGTAAGCTTGTCCCCGGTAACCAGCAAATCAATATGTTCGAAAATTCGGAAGAAATGATAAACCTTTACCAGGCTATGGACAGGATGAAGCATAAGTATGGGGACAAGGTTGTGGGAAGGGCAGTGGCAAGTAGTTAAGTAGCGAAATGGCGAAGTAGCGAAGTAGCGAAATTCCACTACTTCGCTACTTCGCTACTTAAATATATGTATCTAAACTGTCATTCATATTACTCCCTCCGGTACGGCACCCTTTCCATCGAACAACTGGTGGAAACCGCTGCCGGTATGGGAATCAAATGTCTTGCGCTTACCGATATCAATAATTCTACGGGAATTGTGGATTTCGTGAAAATATGCAGGGAAAACGGGATCAAGCCGGTTGCCGGCATTGAATTCCGGATTGGGGATGA
The DNA here is from genome assembly GCA_030706225.1 of Bacteroidota bacterium. Taxonomy (GTDB): domain Bacteria; phylum Bacteroidota; class Bacteroidia; order Bacteroidales; family FEN-979; genus JAUZOW01. The sequence continues at coordinate 12,254 of JAUZOW010000017.1, forward strand.
CCTGCTGTACACCGGTTTGGCCCGTAATAATGAAGGCTTCCGGGAACTCAACGAATTCCTGAGCTATCATACCCTCCGGAATCTGCCTTTACCGGAAAAACCAACGGTTTTTCAAAACGTTGAAATCATCTATCCGCTTGACCGGATTCTTGCTTCCCCGTCCCTGATTGGAAAAGAAACAGAAGGATGGTGCGGCATCCGGCCTTCGGAAATCAACCGCATGGTCATCCCTCGTAACCGCCGGCATTCCGACCGGTTTGTCATCTGTGCCCCGGTTACAGTCGGCAATGATAAAACCTGGGAGCTTCACCGGAACCTGCGAGCGATCGATCATAATATCCTCCTAAGCCGCCTTCAGCCCGGACAAACAGCATTACCCGGCGAAAGATTAATGCCTCCATCTGAACTGATCAGCAAATACAAGGATTTTCCGGAAATTATCCGCAATACGGAATTGCTGGCGGATCAATGCAGCATCGACTTTGATTATACATCTACCAAAAATAAAAAAACATTCACCGGTACAGTATATGATGATCTGGTTTTACTGGAAAAACTGGCTATGGACGGACTGGAATACCGGTATGGCAGCCCGAATCCGGAAGCCCGGCGCCGTATTCTCCATGAACTGGATATTATCGGCAAACTGGGCTTTGCATCCTATTACCTCATTACCTGGGATATTATCCGCTATTCCATGTCAAGAGGATTTTATCACGTGGGCCGTGGCAGCGGAGCCAACAGCATCATCGCTTATTGCCTGAGGATCACCGATGTCGATCCGATCGATCTGGATCTTTATTTTGAACGGTTCATTAACCCGAAACGGACTTCACCTCCTGATTTCGATATCGATTATTCCTGGAAGGAACGGGATGAAGTACTGGATTATATCTTCAAACGTTACGGACATGAACATACCGCCCTTTTAGGAGCAATGTCAACTTTTAAGGGGAACTCCATCTACCGGGAACTTGGGAAAGTACATGGACTTCCCAAACAGGAAATGGATGACTTTTTGAAAGATCCTGAAAAAGAAACCCACCGGAATGTTATTATTCAGAATATCCGGGAGATCGGTTCCATGATGGTGGATTTCCCAAACATCCGAAGCATTCATGCCGGCGGTGTGTTGGTCTCCGAAGAGCCGGTCACGTATTATACCGCCTTGGACCTTCCTTCCAAAGGATTCCCGACAACCCAATGGGATATGTATGTGGCAGAAGATATCGGTTTTGAGAAACTGGATATTCTCAGCCAGCGAGGGATCGGTCATATCCGCGATGCTGCGGTGATTATCCGTGAAAACCGTGGAATCAACGTGGATGTACACCAGGTACAGGCTTTCAAGAAGGATGAAAAGGTCAGACAACAACTGAAATCAGGTGAGACTATCGGTTGTTTTTATGTGGAAAGCCCTGCTATGAGAGGACTTTTGAAAAAGCTGGGATGCGACAACTACCGGACCCTGGTGGCTGCCAGTTCCATCATCCGTCCGGGAGTGGCGCGGTCAGGAATGATGAAGGAGTATATCTACCGTTTTCATAACCCGGGAAAATTTAAATACCTGCACCCGATTATGGAAGAACATCTGAAGGAGACTTTCGGTGTCATGGTTTACCAGGAAGATGTGCTGAAGATCTGTCATCACTTTGCCGGTTTGGATCTGGCTGATGCCGATGTGCTGCGCCGGGCTATGAGCGGGAAATTCCGCGCAAAGAAAGAATTGGATCGCATTGTAAACAAGTTTTTTGATAACTGCCGCCGGTTTGGTTATTCCGAAGAAGTAACGAAAGAAGTATGGCGTCAAATAGAATCCTTTGCCGGCTATGCCTTTTCAAAAGCCCATTCTGCCTCGTTTGCCGTAGAAAGCTACCAAAGCCTTTACCTGAAAGCACATTATCCGCTGGAATTCATGGTAGGCGTTATCAATAACTTCGGCGGCTTTTATCCTTCGTGGGTCTATTTTAATGAAGCCCGGAATTGCGGGGCTGCTCTTCACCTGCCTTGCGTTAACCGGGGCGGGCATCTGACGACAATTCACGGGAAAGATATTTTCATCGGTTTTATCCATGTAGCCAACCTCGAATACGATGTGGGTCGCCGGATTCAAACCGAACGAACGGTACGTGGAGAATATCAGAACCTTCAGGACTTCATTCAACGTACAGGCATCGACCTGGAACAGATTCTGATCCTGATCCGGATCGGAGCTTTCCGGTTTACCGGCAAAACTAAAGCACAACTTATGTGGGAAACTCACCTGATACTTGGGAAAAAGTCAATCGCTCCTGTTTCGGATAACCTGTTAACCGCACCCGTCAGGGAATTTACTCTTCCTGAACTTGAACAGGGTGTTGTTGAAGATGTTTACGATGAAATTGAATTACTTGGATTCCCTGTCAAACATACCTATTTCGACCTGCTGGAAACAAAATTCCGGGGAGAGGTGATGGCAAAGGAAATGCTGGATTATGAAGGAAAAAGAGTACGCATGCTGGGACAACTGGTTACGATCAAGTATGTGCACACTGTGAAAGGGGAATGGATGCATTTCGGGACATTCACCGACGTAACCGGCCATTTCTTCGATACCATCCATTTCCCTCCTTGTGTCAAAGCGTATCCCTTCAGAGGCGATGGCGTCTATCTTGTTCTGGGAAAGATTGTTAATGAATTCGGTTTCCCCACTATGGAAGTCGAAAAAATGGCGAAAATGCCGCTTCGGAAAGACCCCAGAAGCTGATTTATCTTAAATCGTAAATATTATAACCCTGTTCGTGCTGAATATATCAATAATACTAAGCTTTCCGCCTTTTGTCTGAAATATTCTCGTCATATCTTCAAATTCCTTTTTCTGCTTCCTGCTTTTCACAATAAAATTAAAGATCAGCATACCGGAAGGAGCAAGGGAATGGATACAGAAATCAATGAAAGAATTCGTTTGAAATTTTTCCGGCACATTCTCATCATGAAATAGATCAATAACGATTAGATCGTAAGGATCCATATTCTTTTCCATGAAATCAAAAGCATCTGAAAGAAAAATTTTCATTCCGGAATAGTTGCCAAGCCGGAAATATTCCTTACCCAGCCTGATTACTTCCGGATCGTGTTCTACTCCGGTAATCTGTGAGGTCAACTTCAACTCATCCCTGAGAATGGAGATGACGCTTCCCGCGCCGATTCCCAGCAGAAGCACATTTCCAGGGTTCTTTTCCTTGACACCGGTTTGAAGAAAGATCTGCTGAAACAAGCGATGCAGTGAACCAAAAGAGTAATTGACGTTTTCAGCATCCAGAGAATAGTTACGGTTTACATACCAGACTTCCAGCGTACCGTTCAATGCCGATTTGACTTTCTTTACCCGGATTCCCCATAAAATACTGATCCAATCTCTGATTTTGCTCATCTTTTCAAACCGGATAATATGGAAGTCCCTTTTGCAGATGTCTTTCTGGAGATATTATCAATACCGGCAGCTGTCATCCAGCCGGCAATTTCTTTTTCAGTATAGGTATCTCCGTGCTGGGTTCCGACCAGCATATTCAAGGCAAAAATAGCACCTTGCGGTGGCTCTGTGCGATCATCGCTCATGATATGATCCATGATTACAAGATGGCCTTTGTCGTTTAATGCTTCTGAACATTTAGCGATAAGAAGCTGGTTTTCTTCAGGGGAATTAATGTGAAGAATGGCTGAAAGATAGATCAGATCGTACTTCCCACCGAAATCATCTTTAAGGTAATCTCCTGGCAATAAAGTAATCCTGTCTTTCAACCCGGATTCAACGACATATCTTTTCGTGATGGGTATTACGGCCGGCAAATCCAGGATCGTTGCAGTACATCCCGGGATCCGGTGGAGAAATTCAAAGGAAAACGCTCCCGATCCTCCTCCGACATCCAGAATCTTTTTGACTCCTGAAAAATCAAGCATTCCGACAATTTCTACCGATTGAGGGACTCCCCGGGCATGCATGGCTGCAATGAAAGCTTCCAAATACTCCTGATCGCGGCTGCCAATAGGGCCTGAACTGGCAACCGAATGCCCCTGTCGGACAGCATCCGTCAAAGAACTCCAGGTATTCCACAAACTGCTGTTATGGCCGATTCCACCCAGATAATCCGGTTTCCCTTCTGAAAGATATTGCGAAGCAAAGGGAGTATTGAAAAATAAATTGCTTTTCTTCCGGATCACACCTAAAGCAGTTAAAGCATTCAGCAGACGGTCAGTCGCCCGGGGATTTGCCTGAATTTGATGTGCAATTGTTTCGGAAGAAACCGGGCCATTATCCAGCTTGCTAAATATACCCAACTCATAAGATGTCAACAAAATCCGGCTTACCCGGAAAGCATTGACCATTTCCATGTATTCCTGAGGAGATGAAATTTCTTTTTTCATAATATTTTTGAAAGAATAACAAATTTACATTTTTCCGGCTGTATTTTGTATCTTTACCTTATTCTTTCCGGGTTTTACCGGAATATTTTTTTGAATCAAAACCTTAAATTTTAATATTATGGGAAACATTGTTATTACCTGTATCATCATCTTTGTGGTCCTGTTCTTTTTTTCCGGGATCCGCATTGTCCGACCTACTCATCGTGGGTTGATTGAACGCCTTGGAAAATATAACCGCTTTGCTATGCCAGGATTTCACTGGATTATTCCGATCATTGAAAGAATGTTTCAAGTGAATATAACAGAAAAAATGGTCAATGCCGAACCCCAGGAGATCATTACGAATGATAACCTGAACGCCAAGGTTGACGGTCAGGTTTATTTCAAAATCAAGGATGATGAAGAAGGGGTTAAAAGTTCTCAATATAATGTTAATAATATTGAATATCAGATTGTTAACCTGGCTCGAACTACCCTGCGTAACATTATCGGAACACTGACATTGAAATCGGCAAACAGCGAACGGAGCCGGATCAATAAAGATCTGCATGTGACTCTGCTTCAGGAAACTTCGAACTGGGGAGTAGAGATTATCCGGACCGAATTAAAAGAGATTGAACCACCGAAAGATGTTCAGGAAACAATGAACAAGATCGTCAAAGCGGAGAATGAAAAGATTGCTGCCATCGATTTTGCAACAGCAACTGAAACCAAGGCCGATGGTGAAAAACGAGCTGAAATCCGTAAAGCAGAAGGAATCAAGCAGGCGGCTATCCTTCGTGCCGAAGGGGATGCTCAGGCAATCCAGCTTGTGAATGAAGCGGCTGAACGTTATTTCATTGGCAATGCACAGCTTTTAAGAAGGATCCAGGCAGTGGAAACATCATTGAAAGATAATGCCAAGATCGTTGTTCCGGAAGGAACGGATCTGATTAATGTGATTGGGGAAATGGGCGGGATTCTTCCGCTGAAAACGAAGTCGGGTGAAGAAAAATCAATAAAAATGTAAATGAAATAAAGCGTTTCTGTGTTCTGCAAGAAGGAACAAAAAAGGCTTCATCTATGTAAGGTGAAGCCTTTTTTATTGGGCTGTTTTTCAGTTGGTTATTAGTATCCGAAGATATCTTCCAAAGACAGCTTTTCCAATTCACCTGACTTCTGAATACTCTTCAGATCAATTTCTGATTCACGTCCCAGGATCAGGTATTTTTTTGCTTTATTTTGGATATACTGTTTGTTGAATGAGGCTATATCACTTAGATTCATTATTTTAACCCTTTCGAAAATATCTTTGCGGATATCGTAATGAAGTCCCAGCTTTTCCGCTTTAATATAATTCCATAAGACCCCCATTCGCGTAATTCTTTCCGTCCGGATCTTGTTGAGAAGTGCATTTTTGGACACATTGAAAGTGATCTCTGTCTCGGGCATTTCATTGAAAAGATGGTCAAAAGCCTGGATGGCTTCCGGTACTTTGTCGTTCTGTGTAGCTATGTATCCGGTCGAAAGGTAAGACTTATTCAGTTCGTTGGGCTCCTGGTAACGGGAATAGGAAGTATAAGCCAACGCTCTTTTTTCCCGGAGTTCCTGGAAAACGATATTGCCTCCGAAATACATGTTATAGAGAGCTACATCCGGAGCAAGCCGGCTTTCATACTGTCCGTTTTTAGCGATCGTTTCTATTCTCGCCTGCTTGGCATCATAAGGCGCAAATAATATCTTATTTGTGGCTATTTCCTGTTCTGTAAAGCGGGTTCCTTCGGGAACCGGATTTATTTTACCTGTTTTATGATACTTCGTTAACAGTGTACATAGCCCTTCCGGTTTTTCGGGGCCATAGTACAACACCTGGTGCGAAATATGTTTCAGATCTTTGATCTTTTTAACCAGTTGATCAGCTGTCAGGGCTTTCAGTTCTGTTTCCGAAAGGATGTTCTTATAAGGAGAAGAAGAACCATACGTACCGTAGTTGACTAATGCGTTAAATACTTCATTTTGGTTGGATTTGGCGTCTTTTCTGCTTTTCAGGGTATTCATGACTAAATTGTCCAAAGCTACCGGATCAGCTTTAGGATCCATCATAACTTCTTCCAAAAGAGCAAGAGCTTTCTCAAAATTGGCGCTCAATCCGGAAATGCCAATCTGAGTTTCTTCTTCGGATGATGAAATATTCATGCTGCATGCAAGACGGTAAAATTCCTGCTTCAGTTCTTCTGCCGAGTGTTTGGATGTGCCAAGGAAAGGAAGATATGACATGGCAAAATTCATGACTCTGTCATTATTTCTTCCCATTTTAAAGTAATAAAGAAGTTGGAATGTGGCGTTTTCCGTGTTTTCCTTATAAAGGATCCTTACTGGCCCGGGCAGGTCTTTCCGGATGACATCTTTTTGGTAATCAAGAAAAACAGGTTCAACATCAGCAGTCTTTGTTTCTCTGATCTTTTTCAGAAAATCCGATTCGCTGTCCCGATTGATTTGAACAGGCGTTATCGGTGGCTTATTTATCTTGGCGATCTCTTCCGGCTTTCCCTGACGTTTGAAGATAACAACATATCCATTACCGAAATACTTGTTGGCAAAATCAACGACATCCTTTTTAGTGATTTTTTCAATATCATTAAGATAGCTGACGACTTTGGAGTAAGGGATATCATTCAGATAAGCATTGGCAAGGGTCATAGCTCTTCCCTGATTGCCTTCGAATTGCTTCATCATAGAAAGTTTTGCATTATTGATGGCAGCTTCCAGCATCCAATCAGGGAATTCTCCTTTCTTCAGAAGTTCCATTTGCTGAAGCAACAGGTCGCGAACTTCTTCCAGTGTTTGCCCTGTCCTGGGTTTACCTGACAGTATCATCATTCCATAATCGGCAAGTTGGTAATCATAAGCTGCTGCTGAAAGAACTTTTTGCGATTGGTTCAGGTTCAGATCAATCAAACCCGCTTTATCGTTTGAAAGTAGTGTTGATATCATTCCAAGAATGTTGGAACGGTCGTCATTTGCTTTAAAATCCAAACCATATCCGATTCTTACATTTTCAGCCTCCAGTCCCGTGATTTCTTTTGTGACCGGTTTGGTAAGCGGTTGATAAGACCCATATTTTAAAGGGCTGACAGGCGAATATTTTAATTGACCAAAATATTTTTCAAGAATTCCGATGGTTTGATCGGGATCAAAATCCCCCGACATACACACCGCTATGTTGTTGGGAACATAATATTCGCTGAAAAATTTCCGGATGTTCTTCATGGAAGGATTTTTCAGGTGCTCGGCTTCGCCCAGTGTCGTTTGTGTTCCATAGGGATGATTAGGAAACAGTACTTTCATCATGGTTTCGTTGACTTTACGGTTATCATTGGTCAGCGACATGTTCTTTTCTTCATAAACCGTTTCAAGCTCCGTATGGAAAAGCCTCAGAACAGGATTTGAAAACCGGTCGCACTCAATTCTTGCCCAGTTTTCGATCTCATTGGAGGGGATGTTTTCCATGAATATTGTGTAATCGTTTGATGTTCCTGCATTGGATCCCTGAGAACCGATAGCATCCATCAGTTTGTCATATTCATTGGGAATGGCATATTTAGAAGCTTCGTATGAAAGGCTGTCGATCTGATGATAAATGGCAGCCCGCTTTGCATCGTTCTTTTCGGTCCTGTAAACTTCAAACAGGTCCTCAATCTGCTGGATAAGCGGTTTTTCTTTCTCCCAGTCGGTGGTCCCGAACTCCTGAGTCCCTTTGAACATCATGTGTTCAAAATAGTGAGCTAATCCTGTCGTTTCTGGCGGGTCCATCTTGCTGCCGGTATGAACGGCAATGTAGGTCTGTATTCTCGGAGCTTCTTTATAGACTGTAAGAAAAATCTTAAGTCCGTTCGGCAACGTATAGATCCGCGTATTTAGAGGATCTCCGGGAAAAGATTCATAGTTTAGTTTGGTTTGTGACATAGCAGGCAATAGGTTTAAGGTCGCTGAAATAACCAATAGTAATGCAAATAAACGTTTCATTGTTGAGGATTTGAGTCAATTTTAAGTTATAAAAACTATTTGCCACAAGCTTTTCCTGCGGCAAATTATAAAGGTTCATTAGTAAATTAAAGGGTTTTCATCCGGTTATTGTGACGGCGGCTCTTTTTTCATTTGAATCCTCATACTATCAAAACCAACGACACAATCGCGTCAATTCCAAGAAAAAAAACCAACATCTTTATCTTACATTCATGATTAGCCAATGCATTTTCAAAAATAAGAAATAAAGACCGGATTTAAAAATTTTTTGATTTTTTGAAAAGAAAGTGATTTTTGTTTAAGGTGTTCCTAAATTTGCCGCATGAACCGTTTTCTGTCTATAATAAAAAAAGAGATTCTTATCCTGGTGCGCGATATCCCTGGGATGTTTCTCATTTTTATTATGCCTGCAGTTCTTATTCTGGTGATTTCTTTGGCAGAAAAATATGCCGACCAATATTCCAATGAGGCAAAAACTCCGGTGATTATTATTGATAAATCTCATTCCGGCTTTGCCCGGGAAATTGAAAAGAACCTGAAAGAAAGCGGTTTTTTTGAGATTATAAAAACCAACCACGGAAAAAGTATCGGAGAAAAGGAAGCTCACCGGATGATCGGGGAGGGGAAGGTACAAGCCGGATTGCTGGTTCAGCCAGGGGATACCGCTCTTCAGCTCCTGATTGATCCTTCCACCCAGGACTTATTTCACCCATCGCGGATTGCCGCCATGAAGTATATCATTCAAGGAACCCAGTCGCGGCAAATTGTCATGAATTCGATATCCGGAATGTCCGGCGGAAATCAGTTTGCCATGAACAATATGGCAAATGCTGCCATGAAAAATATGGCACCGGTGGAAACGACTTATGCTCAACAGCATGAAAGCCTTATCAAGCCTACTGCAACCCAGAATAATCTGCCTGGATATCTTGTTTTTGCTATGTTTCTTATTGTGATCCCGGTTGCAGTCAATATCGTCAATGAAAAAAGTTACGGTTTCCGGGTTCGTTTCCGCACGCTTCCGGTTACGATCCTGAAGATGTTTGCTGCAAAAGAAATTCTTTTCCTTATTGTATGCATGTGCCAGTTTTTACTGATGTTCATTGTCGGAATTCTTGTTTTTCCGGGGTTTACAGGCTATGTGAACATTCATTCTCCGTATGGGATTTTTCTGTTGGTATTGATTACATTTGCTTCTGCACTGGCTGCAACCGGTTTCGGATTACTTATCGGTTCTCTGGCAGAAACTATGGGACAGGCAGGCGTGTTCGGACCATTAATAGCCGTGATACTGGCCGCAATAAGCGGTGCTTTTATTCCATCCTATATGCTTCCTGGATTCCTTCAGACGATCAGCTGGGCTTCCCCGATGAGATGGGGAATAGAAAGCTATATAACCGTGTTTTTCCGACACGGTGGATTTTTAATGATATTACCTGAAATTACCCTGCTGATTTTATTTTTCCTTTTGACATTGGGGATTTCTGATGCTGTCACCCTAAGGAAAAAATGATACTATTCTTTAGGAAAAGCCATAATTATAATCAGTTGTTTTTTTTATACCAGACTATCGAATATTGGTCATCCTGATTTTTTGCAAACGGAACTTCAGAAAGATTCACTTTTTTTTATCATCAAAAAAAGTTGAAAAAAATTTATCAACTTTTTTGTTTGTCGAAATAAATTTTTCCTAACTTTATTTCGTGATTTGAAATCGAAGACGACCGATTTATTTGTTATGTTAAACAATATTAGTCGGTTACAATAAAATACTTCTTTCAAATTTTTATTGCTGCAAGACAATAATTTACTTATATAAATTCTTCTTTTTATTCTATTATAGATCACAATATGGATAATCATGTCGTAATGGCAATAGTTATTATTGTCGTAGTTTTTGGACTTTTTATACTTCTTAGAGAATTTAATTGCTGGTATTGGAAGATTAACAGGATGATCCGTTTGCAGGAAAAACAGACCATCCTTCTTAAAAGGATGTTGGATGAATTTAAGGAACATTCAAAATCAGATAGTATTGCTTTGTCTGATAAAGAGATAGATCTCAATACCTTAAATGAAGATAAAAAAGTTATGGGAAATAATGAGTCAAGAAAAAATTAACTTATTGAATTTCAATTAGGATTTTTTTTGGCACGAAAACCCTTACTTATCTTTATACCTTTCCCTTCATCTCTTTTCTTGTTCTTCAATAATAATATTAATACTTTTGCTACCGAGTTGCATATATGTGCAACTCGGTAGCAACATTTGTATACAGGTCTTACTTACATTCCGTATAACTATGAAATTTAACTTGAAAAACCTTGAAATTGAACCGCTGAACCTGGGAATAAGTACCGGGACGGGTTGGATTGAAACCCATGGGGATGAAACATCTTCCTATTCGCCTGTTGATAATTCGGTCATAGCAAAAGTGAAGAATGCTACCCTGGAAGAGTATGAACTTTTGATGAAAAAGGCATCGGAAGCGTATCTCAAATGGAGGACTGTTCCTGCTCCGAAGAGGGGAGAGGTGGTTCGCCAGATTGGTGAAGCCCTGCGTAAAAGGAAAGAAGATCTGGGGTATCTTGTTTCCCTGGAAATGGGTAAGATTTATGAAGAAGGGCTTGGCGAAGTCCAGGAAATGATCGATATCTGTGAATTTGCAGTCGGACAATCCAGGTTGTTGAACGGAGCGACCATGCACTCCGAGCGTCCCGAACACCGGATGTACGACCAGTATCATCCCATCGGGATCGTAGGCCTCATCACCGCTTACAACTTTCCGGTTTCCGTTTGGGCCTGGAATGCTATGCTGGCAGCCATAGCAGGGGATGTGATCGTCTGGAAACCCAGCTCCAAAACACCTCTTTGCGCCATTGCAGTTCAAAAGATCATCGAAAACACTCTCAGGGAAAATAATGTTCCGGAAGGAGTTTTCAACATGATCATAGCAAAATCATCGGTATTAGGCGATAATTTCGCCGCAGACAAACGTATGCCTCTGGTATCCGTGACCGGCTCGACGGAAGTCGGAAGGAAAGTGGCTTCCATCGTTGCAAAACGCCTCGGAAAAACTATTCTTGAACTGGGAGGTAACAATGCAGTGATCATATCAAAGCATGCGGATCTTGACATGGCTATTCAATCAACCGTCTTCGGATCGGTCGGTACTTGTGGCCAGCGGTGTACTTCCACTCGCCGGGTCATTGTTCAGGAAACCATCTATGAAGATGTCAGGAACCGTCTGATTTCTGCGTACGACAATGTCTGCTCCCGGATCGGTAATCCTTTGGATAAGGAAACGCTGATTGGACCGCTGGTGGATGAATCTGCTGTGAAAAGTTTCAGATATGCCATTGATCAGGTTCAGAAAGAGGGAGGGAAACTCCTTTTTGGAGGTACTGTGCTGGATGGCTCTGAATATCCTTCCCATAATTTTGTTGTGCCTGCAATCGTTGAAGCAGAAAATCATTATAAAATGGTTCAAACGGAAACTTTTGCTCCGGTCATTTATCTTATCCGGTACAAAACGATTGAAGATGCAATCCGGATCAACAACGATGTTCCTCAGGGACTTTCTTCCTGCATTTTTACCGAAAACCTGGCCGAATCCGAAAAGTTTCTTTCCGAAACCGGTTCCGACTGCGGCATAGCCAATGTAAACCTGGGTACCTCAGGGGCTGAGATCGGAGGAGCCTTCGGTGGTGAAAAAGATACCGGCGGTGGCCGTGAATCCGGTTCCGATGCCTGGAAAATCTACATGCGCCGCCAGACCAATACCATTAACTTCAGCGGGCAGACGGCATTGGCACAGGGAATTACGTGTGATTTCTGATTTTTTATTTCTTTGATTAGAAATCAGTTCCAGGTCGTGACACGTCACGATCCGTCACGATTTCCCTCCCCCTTGCCTCCTCCCGTGAAATGATTGTGTTGCAGATCAATCTCATTCCGGGAGGGGGAATATTTTATCGAGATCATCGTCTTGCTACCATAATGGATCCCATACAGGGATCGCGATTCACGCGTCATCATATTGATCCCTGAAACTGTGAAACTGTGAATCTGTGAAACTGTGAAATTTTCTTACGTGTCACGCGTCACGTCACGCGTCACGTCTTCCCGTCATTTCACTTGTGACGAGAATAAAAAATAGTGTACATTTACACGAACGTTCAGGCTGAGGGGCCAAACCCAAAATTAAAAAAATAATTGCCTGTTATCTTTGCATAAAATCCATTTGAGATGATACCTCGCCTTTTACCATGCATATTCATATCTTTGGTTTTAATTCAATTAAGCTGCTCAAGAGCTTCTGATTCTTCTTCGGATTCTTCCCCGGCAGAATCGGTGATGGATTCCCTGAATAAGTTTGATGCAAAAGTCACGGAATTGCGTAATATTAATTCTAAGAAGAGTATTGAATATGCACGGAAAAGCATTCGCCTTAAAGATGTAAATAAATTCCCGAAAGCCTTGATCAAAGCAAATATTATCCTGGGAACCGCTTTAATGACAGAGCAAACCGATTCGGGATATTTTTATCTCTCAGAGGCAATGAAAATTTCTAGCCAATATGGCATTAATGAATTCATGCAGGAGATTTATTACAATCTTTCAAAAATTTATACCGAATCCATGGATTATAAAATGGCGATGATTTATCTGGATTCTGTGCTCCATACGGGTAAAAATATGTCACGGTTCGATCTTATATCAAATGCTTATAATGATCTTGGTGTACTTAAATTAAATCTGCATGACAATGAAGATGCCAAAAGGCTTTTTGACAATTCACTGCGAATTGCTACAGTTCACTCTCTTAAAAAGCAAATTGGAGTAGCGCTGGGTAACCTGGCAAGACTTGAAAACGATCCAAAGATTGTTAAAACTCTGATGAGAAAAGCATTGAATGTACTGCAACAAACAACCGGAGCTGAATCAGCCATTGCTCAACTCAAAATCGACATAGGAAACAGGTGCGATGATCCTGACAGTGCGATTTTTTATTATAAGTCTGCGATAAATGCTGTCGACACGGGATCATCCGATGAAATCCTGCTCATAGCATATAATAATCTGGCATATAGTTATATTGACAAGAAAGAAGTTAAACAGGCCGAATGTTTCCTGGTTAATCGGGCAATCCCGATAGCTGAAAAATGGAAAAATTTTGACTGGCTTGCTACTTTATATGATACGTATTCAGATGTTCTGCTGGCAGAGAATAAGCCACATGAGGCTGCCATGGCAGAGAAAAAGTCATATAAGTGCAGGGAAACAGCCTATGATTTGAAAGTTACCGGTCAGCTCAGGTTGCTTTCCGTTTTATTGGACGTAAAAGATAAAGAATTACGTATTCAATCCGAGCAAAAGATCAGTCAGGGTAAAACAAACAGGATCAGGGTTCTTCTCGGGATAATATGCTTATTCCCTGTTATTCTTGGTATTCTTTGGATATGGAGCCGGCAGCGACACAAGTTATTACTTGAACGTCAAAGGTTGTTGTCGGCCAATAAAATTCTTAAGCTGGATGAAACCTTTCGGAGCAGGATGGCAATGGAGCTTCATGACATGACCAGTCCTTTATATACGAGTTTGCTCAGGCAGATAGAGGATGCGATCATTTCTGATGCTGGCATCAAAGAGCAACTCATTAATAACCTGAAGGAGTTGTCGGGAGAGATCCGGGTCATTTCTCATAAAATGGCTGGCGGATTTTATGAGAATCTTCCGGTTGGACAGATGGTCCAGGGCTTATGCCATGAAATGCAATACAGAACGGATGCGCAGATACATCTCCAGGTGGACAAGGATCCTATTCCGGTTTCCACTGACAGAATCCATCATGTTGTCAGGATCATCCAGGAACTCTTATCTAACGGAGTGAAATATGTTAAGCAAGGTGAGATACGGTTGATTTTATCAGTAGAACTTAATAATCTTAATATTATATATCATGACAATGGACCCGGTTTTTCAACAGGTAGCGTAGGAGAGAGCGGACTTGGATTAACGAACATCGTTGAACGGGCAAACCTGATTCATGGCAAAGCATTCCTTCGATCGGAACCGGGAAAAGGAACGCACTGGACCATTCGGATACCTTTAGATTAGGACTACACTCAAACAAAATATTTAAAGATGATTCGTTTATATGTTATTGAGGATCATGAGGCCATTATCGTTTCGGGTCTCAAAAGAATGTTTTATTCAAGCAGAGATGGTATTGAAGTTATCGGTTCTTCAAAATCGGTTGAACAGGCCATTGAATCTGTAAAACCCGAAGAATTTGACATCTTCATCCTGGACCTCTGGCTTGAATCAAGATCTCCATTACGGGATATAAATACTCTTAAAGAGGCATTTCCGGGGAAAAATATCATGATCTATACATCAGAGACTTCTGTTTCCTGGAGAATAAGGATGTTCGAAGAAGGCGCCCTTGCTTTCATTACTAAAACAGCCGATCGGGCTGAGATAAAAACAGCAATCAAGAATACTGCAGCAGGGAGATCATTTTATCCGATCGACATTGGAAATTTTACCGAAAAGAAGGCCCTGATAACAATAGATAATGGAGGACAATTGATATCTCCGGTTCAAAGAGATATTATTAATATGTTGGAAAATGGATATAGTCATCAGGAAATTGCTGAAGTTATAGGGAGAAGCAGGTCCGGACTTGCAGATATTTTGAAAGGAATGCGAAAAAAGTTTAATGCTAAGACGATTACTGAACTAGTTACAATTGTGAAAAATCTTTCCTGAGAATTAGGAGGTTAAAGTCCACTTGCTGATCTCTTTGCAATCACCAATTTCTTCCCTTTGAGTTGGTAATTTTTATAATGGTGCACAACATTGTGCACCAGAAATTTTCATAAGAATTTCTTTCATACTGAATACGTGGATATTAGATATTTTTTTCTCCATTTTTTCCTTGAATATTTATCCTAAATAATTGGATAAAAAAGATTTGGGTGTCATATTTTTTCTATATTATTTTATAACGTTAAATAAATGTCGTAAAACAATATAACATGATTAAACCAAGTCTCTTTATTACACTGGTCCTTTTCGTATCCTGTCTTTATTCTGCAAAATCACAAAATGTCCCTAATTATCCCATACCATCTTATAACATTCCAGTAGATGGAATAGCAAATTTCAGAAATGCTCTATCACAGAAGGATACCTGTAAAAATCCTAAGGAAAAAAGGGATGCCTATATTCATTTAAAATCAGCCTCGATTGGAAATCCGGAATGCAGAGCCACGGTTTGGCTGTACTCACTTGACCAGACTACAATTCTGGGTCCATATGAGGTAACATGCGGTGC
>JAUZOW010000170.1 GCA_030706225.1 Bacteroidota bacterium
ATTGCGTATTCTTTGCAACAATCAGTCAATGATTTTCCACCGATGGATAATTGCAGGAATATTATTGTGCTGATCACCGATGGACTGGAGGAATGTGGAGGTGATCCTTGCCTGGTTTCTCATGAGCTGCAAAAGCAGGGTATTGTTCTCAAACCTTTTATTATCGGAATTGGAAAGAATTTTAAAGAGTCGTTCGATTGTGTGGGAACCTATTTTGATGCTACCAGTGAAAAAGAATTCCACGATGCTCTTAAAATCGTAATTTCCAGGGTACTGAACCCGACTACAGCCCAGGTCAATCTTCTTGATCAGTATGGTAAACCCACTGAGACCAATGTAAATATGACTTTTTATGATAACGTCAGTGGTAAGATCAGGTATAATTTTATTCATTCTATGAATGCAAAAGGATTGCCTGATACCCTGGATATTGATCCTCTTCTGACATACGATATTGTTGTTCATACTATCCCGGAAGTGCGTAAAGACAGTGTGAAACTGACTCCCGGGAAACACACCATGATTGGAATTGATGCTCCCCAGGGTTATCTGGCTTTTCGTGCGGGTGATAATTCTACGATTAAATTTCTGCCATGCCTTGTCCGCAAGGCCGGAAATAATTCCATTCTAAATGTCCAGCAGTTCGACCAGGTAGAAAAGTACCTGATTGGATCTTATGATATTGACATCCTTTGCCTTCCCCGGATCACGCTGAAAGGGGTGGGAGTACAGCAAAGCTACACGACATATGTAACCATTCCGGTTCCCGGTATTGCTGTGATCCAGAAATCTACCAACGGATACGGAAGCTTATACCAGGTAACTCCGGATAATGACCTTGTCTGGCTGTACAATTTGAGGGATACTCCTCAACAACAGGAAACCCTTTACCTTCAGCCGGGGAATTATAAAGTAATCTTCCGTTCGAAATATTCCGGAAAGACGACTTTTACGGTCGATAAGATCTTTAAAATTGATGCCGGTCAGACGACCAATATTAAATTGTACACTAACTAACTGATCTTTATATAAGAAGCTTTATTATATGACAGAATATACGAACACAGGATCTAAAGATACCCGCTCAGGATTTGGAGAAGGACTTCTTGAGGTGGGAAGGAAAAATCATGATGTCGTGGCCCTTTGTGCCGACCTGAAAGGATCTTTGAAAATGGATGCTTTTGTAAAAGAATTTCCCGACCGCTTTTTCGAATGCGGTATTGCAGAAGCAAATATGATGGGAGTTGCATCAGGACTTGCAACGGGTGGTAAGATTCCTTATACAGGAACTTTCGCTAATTTTTCAACCGGCCGGGTATATGACCAGATTCGCCAGTCGATAGCCTATTCCAATAAAAATGTTAAGATATGTGCTTCCCATGCCGGGATTACACTCGGGGAAGACGGAGCGACACATCAAATTCTTGAAGACCTGGGATTGATGAAGATGTTGCCGAATCTGGTTGTGATTAATCCCTGTGATTTTAATCAGACCAAAGCGGCAACCATCGCCATTGCTTCCTATACAGGTCCTGTTTACCTGCGTTTTGGCAGGCCGAAAGTACCTAATTTTATTCCGGCAGATATGCCCTTTGAGATTGGCAAAGCATTGGTTCTGAATCAAGGAGTAGATGTTACAATTTTTGCAACGGGCCATTTGGTCTGGAAAGCTCTGGAAGCCGGTAAATTACTGGAAAAGGAGGGTATCAGGGCTGAAATTATTGATATACATACAATTAAACCGCTGGATGAGGAGGCTGTACTGGCTTCAGTCAGGAAAACCGGATGTATTGTAACTGCTGAAGAACATATGCGGAATGGAGGGCTTGGTGACAGCATTGCACAGCTTTTAGCCAGAAAATGCCCTGCACCGATGGAAATGGTAGCAGTGAACGATTGTTTCGGAGAAAGCGGAAAGCCGGAAGAGCTGATGAAAAAATTCGGGCTTGATACTCCGGATATTTATTCTGCAGCAAAAAAAGTTCTTTCGAGGAAATAAGATCCGGATCGAAAAAAGGAATCACCCTTTATGAGGGTACTCGTGATCCCGGATAAGCGAAGAGGGTATTTCTTTATCAATGAACAACGGGACGGTTTCTACCGTAACGTTGCTGGTATCCAGCCCCAGAGAGCGTACTTCATCGATGCCTATCTGTTTGAATACCGTATAAAGATCCATAATGAATTGTTCCTTGGGGGGAAAATCAAAATCATAATTCTGAATCCGGTCGATGATTACAAACCGGAAATCACCCATCACATCAAATTTGCGCAAGGACTCATATCTGCTTAGCAGGTCTATCTCATTATTTCTGGCCATTTCGTCAATCACCTGGCGGAAAAACAGGTTGACACGGGGTTGAACCTTGAACCCGATTTTAAAGTCTACTTTGATGAGAATATTCTGGATCAAATGAGTCACGCGGTATTCCAAAACATGTGGTTCATCGAGGATATCCACGTGGAGGAGCCAGTAAACATCGGCCCGCTTGGGTTGTTTATTCAGGATGGAATAGATTATCTTCGACTCAACATCTGTTGATTTGTTGGCTTTTGTAAGAAATACCAGATTTGTGGCATATTTGGGTATGGATTGATCGTGACTGAGTTCCTTGATCACATCATAATATTGATCAACTTTTATGAATTCGATAAAGCTGTTTTTAATCTTTCGTCCATTAAACCAGACCCACATGACAATGAAAAGCAAACCTCCCACCAGTAAGGTAAACCAACCTCCATGAATGAATTTGTTCAGGTTGGCAATCAGGAACGACCCTTCGATGGAAAGATAGATCAGTAAGAAAAGCCCGATAACATAAACCGGTACCCGTTTATTATAAAGAAAAATGCTTAAAAGTATGGTGGTCATCAGCATGGTGATCGTAATGGAAAGTCCGTATGCTGCTTCCATATTTGAAGATTTCTGGAAGAAGAGGATTACGAACACACAGCTTGCATAAAGCATCCAGTTGATGCTGGAGATATACATCTGTCCTTTGATGTTGGTCGGATATTTGATACGGATCTTAGGCCAGAAATTAAGTGAGATGGCTTCGCTGATCAGAGTAAAGGATCCGCTGATTAATGCCTGGCTTGCAATGATAGCAGCCATTGTAGCGACGATGACTCCCGTGGCCATGAACCAGGCCGGCATAATGGAAAAGAATGGGTTGGTCCATTCATTGACTTTATCTGAATTTTGTAAAATCCATGCGCCTTGTCCAAGATAATTCAGAAGGAGTGTCGTTTTAACAAAAATCCATGTGATCCGGATGTTTTTCAATCCGCAATGCCCCAGATCACTGTACAGAGCTTCAGCTCCTGTAGTACAGAGGAATACTGCACCGAGAAGGATAAATCCGTGAGGTGATTTGGTCAGGAACAGGTAAGCATAATAAGGATTCAGTGCTTTGATGATCGATGGAAACTGAAGAATCTGGAATGTACCCAGAATTCCCAGCATGCAGAACCAAAGGAACATAATCGGGCCGAAAGAGCCGCCGATAGCCTGGGTCCCGAATTTCTGGATAGAAAACAGGATCGTGATAATGATCAGAACGATGGGAATAACCGGAATTCTCGGATTGATGTTGATCAATCCTTCTACTGCGGATACGATTGTAATGGAGGGGGTTATGATTCCATCAGCCAGAAGAGTGCATCCGCCGATGATAGCAAATACATAAGCCCATTTGGCACGCTTACGGATCAGGGCAAATAGTGAAAAAATTCCACCTTCACCCTTATTATCTGCACGAAGCGTGATGACAATATATTTCAGAGTGGTTTGCAGGGTAAGTGTCCAGAAAATACACGATAACCCTCCCAGAATGAAATTTTCATTAATAGTGTCTGCGCCGGCAACAATTGCCCTCATGACGTATAATGGAGAGGTTCCAAGATCGCCGTAAACTATTCCAAGGGTAATGAGCAGGCCGGCTGCTGTTACGGTCGAAATATGGCTTTTATTAAATGTATGGCTCATATTTCTTTTTCTACATTCCGTTCGGTCATCTTTTTAATGGCACCAATAATGACCGGTAATAGGGATACAAAGATAATGGCTATAATGACCAGAGAGAAATTCTTTCTGATAATGGGAATATTTCCAAAAAAGAAACCTCCCCAGCTGAATAAATTGACCCAGAGAATATTACCAAGAATACTGAATAAGAAAAAACGAAGATAGCGCATCGTTCCTACTCCGGCGACAAATGGAGCAAAAGTCCGTATTATTGGAATAAACCGGGCAATGATGAGCGTTGACCCTCCATGACGTTCATAGAAAGCATGGGTACGTGTCAGGTACTCTCGCTTGATCAGCTTATAATCTTTTTCATAGACTTTACTTCCGAGAAATTTCCCGATAAAGAAATTGGAATTATCGCCTGAAAATGCTGCAAAGAATAACAGGGGGATTAAAAAAAATATATTCAATGGGTTGGATGGCATTGCTGCAACGGCTCCAGCTGCAAATATCAGGGAATCACCTGGCAGAAAAGGAGTTACGACCAATCCGGTTTCACAAAAGATAATGATGAACATAAAAAGGTAAACCCATACGTGATAAATAAGCGCCCAATGTTCAACATACCAGTCGATATGCAACACGATATCAAAAAAGTTTTTAAGCAGGTCGAGCATATTAAAAGCCAGGTCTCTGAAAATTCGTGCAAATGTAAAGGTTTTTTAATGAATCAACCATCGTAAGAATAAAAAGAGGG
>JAUZOW010000171.1 GCA_030706225.1 Bacteroidota bacterium
AGCCATTGCCGTCGGCATCCAGAAAGACGGATACGTTCTGGCAATAAGCTACCGGAGGAACATTATCGACCACAGTAACGGTAGCATTGCAGGTTTCCACATTGTTATTGTTATCGGTTACCGTCAGCACAACCGGGTTGGGGTTGGTGGCGATATCTGCACAGGTGAATGCGGTCTTGCTCAGCGCAAGAGATTTAATGCCGCAGGCATCGTGACTGCCGTTGTTTACAGCTTCGGCCGTGGTTGAGCCATTGCCGGAGGCATCCAGAAAGACAGTAACGTTCTGACAATAAGGTACCGGAGGAGCATTATCGACCACAGTAACGGTTGCGTTACAGGTTGCCACATTGTTATTGTTATCGGTTACCGTCAGTACAACCGGGTTGGGGTTGGTAGCGATGTCCGCACAGGTGAACGCAGTTTTACTCAGTGCGAGAGATTTAATGCCGCAGGCGTCGTGACTTCCGTTGTCCACATTCAGGGCTGAGGTTGATCCATTGCCGTCGGCATCCAGAAAGACGGTAACGTTCTGACAAAGAGCTGTCGGAGGAACATTATCTTGTATAGTAAATGTTCCATTTCCTTCAGTAAAATCGCCATTCGTACTTGTACAAGTAGCAGGACCCTGTAAGAATGCCCGAACTGTAAATGCGGTTGTCTGGGAAGGAACAATTGTTGCAGTTAAAGTTAAAGTTGAAGATAGAGTTTTCGTACCATTTTTAGAAAAATTTAAAACCGCAGGATCAAAGGAAGCTGAAGTGCCAGAAGGAGGATTATTTACACAAAGGTCAACAGTAAGATTTTGATTGTTATTTCCCAAAGTCACGGTTACAACGTACGTAACGCTTCCGCTTCCTCCCGGGCATATTGAACCATTTTGTGTTCCTACTGTCAAACTGGATAATTTTGGACTATCTCCAAACTCTGTTGTTGCAAGGAAATTACTTGATTGCCCTGTTGCAGTTAATAAAAACGTTTCTCCAATATCAAAGGGATTGATCACGTATTCTGCATTGAGGATATCTCCCGTTGAAAAAGCAACAACATGAAGGGTATCATTCGGATGAGAAGCAAATACCATATGCTGGATAACCAGCAGTACAGTTTCACCGGGCTGCCAGTTGTTTCCGGTGATAATGACAGTCTCTCCCGGGTAATAGTCGGTTTTATCGGTTTGAACGGTCGCTTCCTGTGCAGAAAGCACGGAAGGAACCCCGAATATCAGGAAAATCCATAAAATGAAACGGAAAAACAAAGTGCCGGTCCCTGAAAATGCGTGTAAATGTCTTGTTTCCATAAGCTTTCTTTTTACATTAGTACTTATTTATTTGCTTGATACTATTTGGAAAACCATACGAAAATTTTGTTGTTGAATATGAACAACAAAAAGGGTTGCATGAAAATCAACAAGTGATGAGCCACTTTTTCCATGACCATAAGGGTTGATGAATAGCTGAATCGTCCCGTCGGAATCAACAGTAAAAAAATAAAACTTAAAAATGCAGCAAAAGAAAACCTGATCACCGAAAGTCAGGCTTCATGAGGTAAATATATGGTATAAAATATTAAAATACAAATATTTGATAAGCTTTTTTAATTTACATCCCTTGTGGGTTCATCAGATCATTATGCTCATCCTGTTCCGGCTTGAATTGCATTTTTCCGAATTTATAGGTAAGGTTGATGCCGAAAGAACGGAATGGCATCTGGCGGAGTGAATTGAGCGTGAAATTATCTCCGGAGAGTTCGGTCTTTTGCCGGATATATTCGTTAAATGGATTAACGGCTGTTAGAGCAATGCTGGCCTGTTTCTTCAGGAATTGCTTTCTGACAGCAAAGTTATATGACGTGAATGACGGAACTTTTCCCTGGACATTGGTCCGGGGTGAATTGAAATTGCCGAAGAATTCAATTGCCAGATTCCATGGAAGCTGATACGTCAGATTCAGGTTGATCCGGTATTCAAAACTGTTAAAGGATTCCTTTCCTGTGCCGGTATTCTCTACATAATGATCAGACGCAGAAAGGTTGGTCCGGAGATTCAATCCTTTGATAAGAGGGAAGGATCCGTAAATGTTTAGGCCGCTCCGGTAGTCTTTTGAAATATTCTGACGGCTTGTTACGGTTACATCGGAATAAATGGAATCGCCTATACGATATGTGGGATAATACGTTACATATTGCTGGATATCGTCAACATTTCTTCTGTAAAAGGCTGATATATTGATATTCCCTCCTTTAGTGAAAACTTTGCTGTAGCTAAGTTCGAATGAATGCGATATTTCAGGATCCAACTGAGGATTTCCGGTTGTTATGTTATGAGGATCGCTCAGATTGATGAACGGGTTCAGATCACGGTAATCGGGGCGCTGGATCCGGTATGAGTAGCTGAATTTGATCGTATGATTGTTCTTGAAAGTGTGGGATACGATGAAAGAAGGAGCAATCGTATGGTAATCCGGAATTTCCACATTGGGATTGTTGGTATAAACGATTTTGGTCTGTGTTAGTTCATAACGGCTGCCCAGTTTCATATCCAGCCAGTGGAACAAGGTAAATGCTCCGGTTATATATCCGGCATAAATATTACGGTCATATTTTAAGGTATAAGATTGTGAACCATTGGCTAAAAATCCTTCCATTTCCGGAATGTAGGTATCGACATCGGTATTGCTTTTTAACTCATATAAGGTTGCTTTGCCACCTGCTTCGATATTCAGAAAATCACCTACCGGAAGCGAATAATCCAGGGAAAAATCGGATTCACGGTTTGTTCCGGGATTGGTGCCTTTGGAACCGGTCAGAATTGAATCCGGTGAGGCCATATTCTGGGTTTGCTCATAATACAGATAGTTCTTGGAATAGCTTGAATTATATAAGAAATCCAGTTCATGTCCTTTTTTATTGAATTTATGTCTGTAGCTGACACTCCAGTCAAAATTACGACTGTAAAAATCATTGGTTGATTTCAGGACATTTTTTCTGTCATATAAGAGATTGCTCAGATTATCAAATGTCATGATTTTCTGATCGGTATTACTGGTTGAATGGTTTCCGAAATAGTTATAATTCAGAGAAGCCGTAAGATTATCTTTGGATGATACGGACCAGTCGAAACCAAGTCCGCCCTGGTAACCGTACCTCCTGAACTGACTGTTCCCGTCCTGAAGCATTTCATAATGTCCTAAAGAATCATAAGTCGTACGATCCATTGAACTTAATGTTTTGGATGGCATCTGAGTATTGCCGCTTAAAAAGGCATTAATCCCGATATGATTGGTCCTGAAGTTCAGATTCATTGAACCATTTTCAAGACGTGATCCTGCAGATAGGGAAGTATTCCCGCTGATCCCTTTGATAGTGGTCTTTTTCAGGATGATGTTGATGATTCCACCGGTTCCTTCGGCGTCGTATTTTGCACCGGGGCTTGTCACTACTTCAATACTCTGGATCCGGCTTGCCGGTATCGTCTGCAATACATCGGAAATGTTATTCCCGAATACCGTCGAGGGTTTCCCGTCAATCAGGAAACGGATGTTGGAATTCCCCTGAAGTTCGACATTCCCGTCTACATCTACCGTGATCTGTGGTACTTTCTTCAAAACATCGGTTGCAACCCCCGACTGGGAGGTAATATCGTTTTCTGCATTATAAACCAGCTTATCTATCTTGTTTTCAATTATATTCCGTTGCGCTGTGACTGTCACATCCCCCAGGGTGGTTACAGATGTAGAAAGCAAAATCGTTCCCAGTGAAGCGGTATTTCTTCCATCCACTTTTACAGGACTGATAATCTTCTTTTTATATCCTATAAAATCGATCACGATCCTGTAATTGCCCTGTGGAATTTTATCGATTGAAAATTTTCCCTTGCTGTCAGAAGTTGTTCCGGTTATGATTCGACTACCGTCTTTCACATATACGGCGATGGTTGCATATTCTACCGGGGTTTTAGATATAGAATCGACAATGATTCCTTCAATCTTTCCGGAAGCTGAAGGGGGGCTTTGCTGCGCTCTTAAAGGGATTGTGAAAAATATTAGAGGAATGATCACAGCCATTATTTTGATATGGCCGTTCAGGTAATGGTTCGAAGAAAACACAGAATAAAGATTTAATGAGTTGAACGGTAGCTAAATGGGTTATAAAAATTGGATGCAAAGTTAATCAAATCAATAAAGAAGAATGAACGGATCTGTTTTATTATTTTTTATCTGTCAAAAAGTAAAGACCGATTCCTAAACGTTATTTCATAAGGAATTATTGTTGAAACAGTACTTGATTTTTAAAATGAAAAACTTAAGTTTTAAGTTTGTTTAAGCTAATGATATATAAGCTATAACGTGTATTCTTCATTAAAAGGAGACGGTTATATTGGAAAACTGTTGATCAGGTAGAAAATCAAACTATTAAGATGAATATGCAGGATCGGCAAAAAAATTTTACTTTTATCTCATGAAAAAAATTCTGCTTACTATCGTTTTGGCAGGTATGATAAGTTTCTTTCATGCCCAGGGACAACAGATCAATGGTCAATCCCTTACTTTTTCAAAGGGTAAAACGGAATGGTCGGATACCCTTTTCCGGAGGCTTCTGACAAAACAAATGGCTAAAGAGGGGATCCATCCGGTACTGATTGCGATCCGGTGCAAATTTTTAAATAAAGAAGCGGAAGGGAGCTGGTATCAGATTGAGATTACCAAT
>JAUZOW010000172.1 GCA_030706225.1 Bacteroidota bacterium
ACGTAATCATCCATCTGTAATTTCAGAACAGAGGAAAGGAATTCTTTCGGGGTATATGTTTTCCCTTTCCATTCAAAAGATTCCGGAGGAACACCCATGTAATGGTTCAGAATGCTCTTCACTGTAGCGACAACCTGATCTCCGTTCCAATTGTTGGTATTCTTGACATTATCCATGTAATCCCGCAGTTCTTTGAACATCTTTTCATGGGAATAGAATTTTCTGCCGGATTCCATTCCGGAGTAAACGTCTTTCGGAACAATTCCGTATTTTTTAAAATCACGGGTTACGGCATTAGCTTCCGAACCTTCGGAAAAAGCTGAATTGCCTCGCTCAGCCACAAACCGTTGAGCTCTTTCAACATATTCCCAGTACACCGTAAACATTTCTGAAAGTTTGATATCCTGACCGGTCAAACGGTGAACTTCTGATTCAAAAAACGAGGTTGTTGAAAAGCACCAGCAGGTGTTCGAATTTCCTTGAGAAACCGGAGGAAGTCTCCATTCCTGTTTGTAAAGATTTACTTTATTTGGAAAGTCCATGCCGGAAAGATCGGCTTCAAATCTTTTTTCGGTCTGTGCAGGTTGGGTGTTTTCATCCACTGCCCGGACATCCTTCATGATGACATTCTGAAAATAGCCGGGTTTCCCTTCTTTCATGATCCCGGGCGTCTTTGGCTGCTGTGCGGATGCTGTTGCCGCAATAGCAACGATCGACACAAATAGAATGATCTTTTTCATAATTAAAGCTTTTATGCAAATTTCAACAAAAATCATTTCATTCCTTTATATACAGTGCATTTTTACTTCAAAATATTCAGTATCAATTTTTTTGCTCTTATGACAAAAAATTCATACCTTAAGGGTGTTTTTAAATCAGGAAAGCAAATTGGAATAATTCGATAAGTCAAAGTAAAAAACGAAAAGCTATGAAAACGTTTAACAGGAACCGGATTTTTATTCGCCTGTTTATGCTGCTCTTTGCCATTCAGGGGGTAACTTTTGGGCAAAATGACTATAATACTGCATATGGGAAACTGAAAGACTCTAAAACCGGCGAAAAGATAACCTATGCCACTATTTCCGTTCCCGGTACCAATATCGGGACCGTGTCAAACTCCGATGGCGAATTTATTTTGAAAGTAAACAAATCACTTCATGCTGAATTTTTTGAAGTATCCCATCTGGGATATGAAACAGCAAAGTTCAGGATTAGCGAAGCAACAGACAAGGAAAGGATCTTCTTTCTTGTTGCCAGACCGATTCAATTGACGGAAGTAGCCATTATTCCGAAAGATGCCAGAGGTATTGTGGAAACAGCATTGCAGAAAATAAAGCTGAACTACAGTGTGACTCCGAATATGATGAGAGGCTTTTACCGTGAATCTATCCGGCAACGACGGGATTATATTTCTGTTTCCGAAGCAGTGGTCGATATTGTAAAAGCGCCCTATTCGGGTTTTCAGAATGATAAAGTCAGGATTTTTAAAGGCAGGAAGGGATCCAACATAAAGAAAGCGGATACTCTGGTGGTCAAACTTCAGGGTGGTCCCAATGTGTCTTTACTCCTGGATATTGTCAAGAACACAAACCTGAGCATTGCCCTGGATAATCTCGATAATTATAAGTTTGAGTATTCGACAGTTGTTTATATCGATAACAAATTGAACTGGGTCATCTCCTTTTCTCCGGCTGTAGTCAGGGAGCAACCTTTGTACTTTGGAAAGCTGTTTATTTCACAGGATAATATGGCTATAATGCGTGCGGAATTCAGCCTGGATCTCAGTAATGCTGACAAAGCTTCCTCAATGTTTATCGAGAAAAAACCGGCAGGGTTAATCTTTATGCCGACTTCAACCAGCTATCTTGTAACCTATAAGGAACAGAACGGGAAATTTTATCTCAATTATGTACGTGCCGATCTGAAATTCCGCTGCGACTGGAAAAAACGTTTGTTCAGGAATTACTATACAGTGATGTCGGAATTAGCAGTTACCGACCGAAATGAAGATAATCTCATGAGATTTACAAGCCAGGAGCTTTTCAGAGAGAATATGATTTTTACCGAAAAAGTACAGGATCTGACCGACACGGAATTCTGGGGTGAAAATAACATCATCGAACCGGATAACTCCATTGAAAATGCTATTAAAAAGATCTCGAAAAAAATGATGAAGGAAGTAAAATAATAAATATTTCCCGGAAGGATCTGGAATTCAGTGAAGAACAATATCCAGGATTACAAATACGGCAAACAGAACGCTTGCCGTTCCGTTCATGGTGGCAAATGCAAGGTTGACGCGGCTCAGATCGTTGGGTTTAACGATCAGGTGTTCATAGATAAGAATCAGAGAGAAAACACCCGTACCGATCCAGTAAAGCATGTGAAAATGGCCGTAAAATCCGGCAATAATAATAAGTGCGATGGCAAATAGATGTAAGATTGCTGAAATGGCCAGCGCTTTTACCTTACCGAATCTTTCGGGAATGGAATGCAGATGAGCAGTTTGATCGAATTCAACATCCTGTAAAGCGTATAATATATCAAAAGCGGCTACCCAGAAAATCACGATTATTGAATACAGGATCGGAAGGATCGCGAAATGTGCGGTCACTGCCAGGTATGCTCCAATGGGAGCAAGCGACAGGCTCAATCCAAGGAAAATGTGTGAAAAGGAGGTGAATCTTTTCGTTAAGCTGTATCCCAGAATTACCAGAAGAGCGACAGGAGACAGGAAAAAACAAATGTGATTTAGGAAGTATGTCGTTATGATAAAGAACAGGCAATTGATCATTACGAAGATCATCGCCGGCCTGGGAAGGATTATTTCCCTGGGCATTTCCCGTAAAGCCGTTCGCGGATTTTTTTTATCGATCTCCCGGTCGGCCCAGCGGTTGAATCCCATTGCTGCATTCCGGGCAAAAAGGACACTCAGGATAACCAGCAGAAGCAACTTCACCAGATTGTTCCCATTCTCTTTAATTCCCAATGTAAAACCTATCAGGGCAAAAGGCAGGGAGAAGAATGTATGACTGACTTTGATAAATGAAAAATAAGCGCTGACTGGTTTTTTTTTATCTGGCATCTGAGGAATGATTGAGAAAAGATGATAGCAAAGATAGACATTTGAACGTTGAAAAGGGAATGAGGAATGATGAATTGGGCTATATTTGCAAAACAGGCAGATATTTTATGAATGGAATATTGTATTTCTCACGGAATTAGATATTTAAGGCATTTCTTCAGGAGAAAATCGAAATTTGATCTTCATTCTCCTTTTGTATATAAAATCTATTCCCGGATCCTTCAGGATAAATCTCATTACCGGGAGTATGAAATTGTTGAAAGAATGCGTTCCACGCTGTTTCGTGACCCGGGATTCATTAAGATGACCGATCTGGGATCCGGATCGCCTGAGCTTGAATGGAATAAAAAAATTATTCCGGTACATAAAGTTGTCAAAAAATCTTGTGTTCCGGTTAATAAAGGAAGATTATTATTCCGGATTGCCAGGCATTTTCAGCCTTCCGTGATTCTGGAACTGGGAACCTCACTTGGTGTCAGTACTTCATATCTGGCGCTGGGAGCTCCGGATAGCCAGGTTATAACCATTGAAGGTTGTCAGGAAACACTGGATAGAGCAATCCATAATTTTGACCGGGAAAGAATTAAAAATATCCGTGCTATTCACTCCGGATTTGATGAAGTTTTGCCTTACTTATTGCCGGAATTAGGATATGTGGATATGGTGTTTTTTGATGGAAATCACAGGAAAGAAGCGACATTGAATTATTTTTCCATTTGTCTGCCGTTTGTCAGGGATGATACGGTTTTCATTTTTGATGACATTCACTGGTCGGCCGGAATGGAAAGCGCCTGGTATGAAATCTGTTCTCACCCGGAAGTCAAAGTAACGATTGACCTTTTCAGCGTCGGACTTGTGTTTTTCAGGGAAGGCCTTAGCAAAGAGGATTTTCTGCTGGGTTATTGAGAATTGTTGTAAATTTGTTTCCACCACTGTAAAACATTCCTGATCTATGGAAAAAGAAATTCTCCGGTTGGTTAACATCGTAAAAAATTTCAAAGTAGGAATAGTGATCGTAGAAGCCCTGCGATCAGTCTCCCTTACGATTAATAAAAATGAGTTTGTGGCTATTATGGGACCTTCAGGTTCCGGTAAATCTACCCTGATGAATATTTTGGGGTGTCTGGAATCTCCCAGCGGCGGCAATTATTTTTTAAACGGGAAAGATGTCAGTAAGCTGAATGATAATGAATTAGCCGAAATCCGGAATAAGGAGATAGGTTTTGTATTTCAGACATTCAACTTGCTTCCCAGATCCTCTGCACTTGAGAATGTTACTCTCCCTTTAATCTATGCCGGAGTAACCAAGGTAAAACGGATTGAGATTGCCAAGAAGATGCTTGAGGAAGTTAAGCTTACTGACCGTATGGCTCATAAGCCCAGTGAACTATCCGGAGGACAGCGCCAACGTGTGGCGATTGCCCGCGCTCTTGTCAATGAACCTTCGATCATTCTGGCTGACGAACCTACCGGAAACCTGGATTCAAAGACTTCTATCGAAATTATGGGATTGCTTGAACAAATTCATAAAATGGGGAATACCGTGGTAATTGTAAC
>JAUZOW010000173.1 GCA_030706225.1 Bacteroidota bacterium
AAACTATTGAAGGTGATGAATTTCTCATGGGATCCATCATCGGATTGACACGGGAAGACATTCTTCAGCTGAAGCATTCCTCGGAACAGAAAAGCGAGATCACGATCCGTAACAGCGACTGCTCCTTTATCCTTTCCGGTTATGCTTCGGATATCCGGAGAATTCTGGAAGAAGCGAAGAAAGAAGGAGCTTTATCGGTCAAGGAGTTACGGGTAACGGTCCCCTATCATTCCTGCTTTTTAACCGAAGCTGCCCGCCTCTTTGAACAGAAAGTTCATGAGATGAAATTCAACGAAACGAAAACACCTATCATTTCCCTAATAGATCAAAAAATGCTGCAGGAAGAATCCTCACTGAAAGCAGAGTTGATTCGTAATATTTTCCTTCCGTTGAACTGGATTAAAACCCAGATTCATCTTCAGCAACTTGGAGTTACTGCCTTTATCGAATGCGGGCCCAATAAATCCCTGGTAAAGAATTCCCGGTTTCTTCCGGGAAATGCTGTTTTTCTGGCAGCTAACAATGCAGAAAAACTGATGGCTTTCTGATCTGATCTTTGATCTGCAGAACTTTCTTCCGGTCAGATAACATCTTCCCCTTTCTTTATCAGCCATAACTTGCCGATCCGGTTGTGAAATTCTTCGAACGGCAGTTTCGTCATCATCACTGAATTGAAAAAGTTATACTTCCTGTAGTCGTGGTCAATGATTCTATCCTTCACCTGCTTATAAAAAACAGTACCCGGTATAGGCGTAAGTACTGTATATCCTGCATATACTACACGGTTTCTGTCAGCATATCCGGAAAGATTCTCAAAATCGCTTTCATCATAATCGGGTGGGATGACATAATTACCTCTGACCATGATTCCATTTTGTTCAAAAACCCGGATAGCCTCGGTATTATCAACAGCCGGAGAATTTTTATTATATTTTTTAAGCTCTTCATCCCGGTACGATTCAAAACCACAAATGACGACCTTCAATCCTCCCCTTGCCATTTTTTCAATGACATCCGGATGGTGTGCTGCGACATCCGCCCGGATATCCATAACAAATGTTTTTTTTATCCCTTCCGCATGTATCCGGTCAAAAAGAGATTCAATGAATTTGATATGTACAACTGAATTTGCATCTGCAAAGCGGACAACCGGGTAATCATCCACCGATTTAAGCTCTTCAATCAGACTGTCGATGGTACGTTGGTAGTATTTCCCCCTGAACTGGGTCCAGATGGAACAGAAGGTACATTTATAAGGACAACCCAGTGAGGTAAACAGGTAAGTACTCGGAAAAGGGTTGTTACCTACTTTATATGTACTGATCCAGCGTTTCAGATGATTCCGGTCAGGGGTCAGAAAACCTTTATCAGCAGGATCAACCGGTTTCGGCTTTCCATCGGTTTTCTTTAATCCTGCAGGAGTATTTAAAAGAATTCCCGGGACTGATTCCAGCGGAAGATCTTTTTCACGGGCATTGACGACATCCCTGAATATGAATGCGGATTGGCCGGGGATCACCACATCAATAGCCGGATCGGTAAAATCATCCGGACAAAGGGTTGTATGAAGTCCTCCGGCGATAGTTAAAATCCGGGGATTTGATTTTTTTACCTGACGTAAAATTTCAATTGCAAATAAGAATTCCGATGTAATAACGGTTACACCGACAATATCCGGTTGATTCTTCTCAACCAATCGTTTAACCAGATCAGGAAGTGCCGGGGTTTCCGGATTCAAATCATATTCCCCTTTGGAATCGAACACAATAACATCATGATCCTTCACGGCCGCAGCAATGGTTAGCAATCCCAGCGGAGGACCGATCAGCTTTTTATGAATAAAGCGCCGGGCTTCTTCCGGAGCGTACTTTAAAATGCTGTTTTCTGGTGAGCGGGGAGGATTAATCAGTAATACTTTCATCCGTCTGTCTTTACGTGCATTAGAAATGGTGCGCAGGGGCTGAAACGACCCTGACGGCAAAGATACAGAATTTAATACGGAAAGGTTTTCACGCTTTTTCCTATTTTTGTACTATGCAAGATTTGTCCGACATCCGCCAAAAGATGAAAGATCTGCGTTGCTGTGTGATCATGCCAACATTCAACAACGCCGGAACTCTTGAATCCGTTATCCGGGATGTCGAAGACTTCACAGAGGACATCATCATTGTGAACGACGGCTCTACCGATGAAACATCCTCAATCATCGACCATCTTGCCGACAGATCCTTGCTGACTGTCATCTCCTACCCTTCAAACCGGGGAAAAGGATTTGCCATCAGAAATGGATTTAAAAAAGCCATTGAAATGGGATTCCGCTACGCCATTACGATTGATTCGGATGGACAACATTATGCAGAAGATATCCCAAAATTCATTGAGATGGTCGAGAATCATCCGGATTCAATGATCATTGGAGCCAGGGAAATGAATAAGCCGGAAATTCCCGGAAGCAGCCACTTTGGACATAAATTTTCCATTTTCTGGTTTAAAGTGGAAACCGGTATCAAAATTCCGGATGTTCAGTCCGGTTACCGGTTATACCCTCTCGATAAATTAAAAAAGCTTCATTTTCATACAACTAAATATGAATTTGAAGTGGAAGTTATGGTCCGGCTTGCATGGCATAGGATTCCATTGCATTTTGTCCCGATTGAAGTATATTATGCCCCTCCGGAAGAACGGGTATCCCATTTCCGGAAATTCACCGATTTTACGCGAGTCAGTATTCTGAATACCCTTTTTGTCTTCATGGGACTTCTCTGGTACAGGCCTGTTTTGCTTTTCAGAGGGCTGGCAAAGATGAGTTTCAAAGAATTTCTGAAGAAATATGTCATTGACAGCTCCGATTCCAACCTGTGCCTGGCACTATCCGTTGCCCTGGGTATGCTGATCGGCTGTTCTCCTTTCTGGGGATGGCAAATGATGCTCGCCTATTCACTTGCCCGTGTCCTGCACCTCAACAAATTCGTTGCCGTTACTGCTTCCAATATAAGCATCCCGCCTCTTCTGCCAGTAATCCTGTTTCTAAGTTATCTTGCTGGCGGGCTGGCACTTGGACTCAACATCCAGAATGTGGAATATAATTCTGGAATTGATTTTGCCTGGGTAAAGAAAAATATCCTCCAATATCTTGCCGGTAGTATCATCTTCGGATTGGTACTGGGAATTGCAATGGGAGTAATTTCATTTATTCTTCTTGAGATTTTCAGAAAAAATGGGTCAAGAAAATATTCATTAAACGGGAAAATCAGAA
Organism: Bacteroidota bacterium; assembly: GCA_030706225.1. Taxonomy (GTDB): domain Bacteria; phylum Bacteroidota; class Bacteroidia; order Bacteroidales; family FEN-979; genus JAUZOW01. Next base: position 3,257 of record JAUZOW010000173.1, read on the forward strand.
AAGCTAATTAAACCTTAACCCGGATCATGACTCATCCTGTTGTCAATACCTATCGCTATTTCCGTTCACATAAAATTCTGTTTTATACTTTTTTATTCCTTGTATTAGCTATCGTTCTGCTTCTGGCACTCCGGATCCGATTTGAGGAAGATATTACCGGAATCATACGGAAAAAAAATCATCAGAATGATCTGGAGTATGTGATGAATCACTATAAATTCTCCGACAAACTGGTCATTCGGATTTATTCGGATGAAAAATCTGCAGCCGATCCTGCTCTACTGACTGCCTTTGCCACGGAATTTTCCAACAGCCTGCTTCACCGGTTCGATTCCACTTATATCCATTCGTTTACCGGAAACATTGCAGATTCGTCCATTATATTCTACAGCAGGTTTTTTGTAAAATACCTTCCTTTTTACCTGGAAGAAAAGGATTATAAAAAGCTGGATACCCTTACTCAACCCGAAGCCATCCGGAAAGCTGTCGACCGGGATTTCACCACCCTTATATCACCGGCTGGTTTTGCCGTCAGAGATCAGATGCTGAATGATCCGCTGGGATTATCCTATATTGTACTTGAAAAGTTGAAATTTATCCAGGGAGGCGACCGCTATAAAACCACAGATGGGTTTGTTATGACCCGTGACGACCGGAATCTGCTTCTTTTCCTTTCTCCTGCAAATTCAGTGAATGAAACTTATAAAAACGGAAAGTTGCTGAAAGGAATTGATGACATTTTCGGACAGCTCCATAACAAATACGGCGATAAAGTCAGGGGACAATATTTCGGTGCGATTGCCATGTCGTGTGCAAATGCGACACAGTTAAAGAAAGATATTGTCCTGACCATAATCATTGCACTTTCCCTGATCGTGCTGCTTATCGGATGGTATTTCCGGAGCGCAAGGATCCCTGTTCTTAGTTTTCTCCCGGCATTATTCGGAGGAGGATTGGCATTAGCGGTTCTGTACCTGGTCAAAGGACATGTTTCAGCAATCGCATTAGGACTGGGCTCCGTAATCCTGGGGCTGATCGTTGATTACGCCTTATACCTGATCAATCATTTCTGGAAACACGGGGATATGGAGAACTCTTTACGGGAAATGTCTACTCCTGTCTTCCTTTGTGCGCTGACCTCTGCCGGAGCCTTTCTCTGTCTGGTTTTTCTCCGGTCGTCAGTACTTCATGACCTGGGGTGGTTTGCCGGGATAAGTGTACTGGGAGCTGCATTCTTCACCTTATTCATCCTCCCGCATTTCCTGAAAAGAAAAGATATTTCCACTTCAAAGGAAAGAAAACTC
>JAUZOW010000174.1 GCA_030706225.1 Bacteroidota bacterium
ACCAAACTTACCACAACAGCGGGTTTCATGTTCGGTAAGGATTCCTGGTCGGGACTTACCTGGTATAACGCTCCCGATCCCAGACCGGATTATTACCGTTATCTTCCCAGCTACTCATCAAATGATTATGATGAAATCCGTCAGATTATTATCCAGAACTGGCAAAATGATGTGAATACACGGCAAATCGACTGGGATCATCTTTATCAGATTAATTACCTGGCAAACCTTGCCGGCAAACAAGCCGCTTACATCCAGGAAAACAATGTAACCAAATACCATCAGTTTTCTCTTAACAGCCACCTGGATAAAGAAGTTAATGATCATATCTCCCTTAATGGCGGAATGAATTTCTCTTTTTACAAAGCAAATCACTACAAAGAGATCATGGATATGCTGGGCGGAAATTACTGGGTGGATGTCGATCAGTATGCCGAAAGGGATTTCCCAGGGGATTCCCTGATTGCACAGAATGATATCAATAATCCCAACCGCATTGTGCATAAAGGAGATAAATTCGGTTATGACTATGACGCACACATCAACTCCGGACAACTCTGGGGACAGGGAAATTTCACATACAACAAAGTTGATTATTATGCAGCTGTTTCATTAAGCGATACCTGGTTCTGGCGTACAGGAAACATGAAGAACGGCAGACATCCCAATAACTCTTTTGGTGACAGCAAGCATTATAATTACTTGAATTACGGAATCCGTGGTGGATTGACCTATAAGATTTCAGGAAGACATTTTCTGACTGTTAATGGAATTTATAAAACCGAGGCTCCCTATTTCAACAATGCATTTATCTCTCCTAAAACAAGAGATGATGTGGCTCCCGGCCTTACAAGCCAGAAGATCTACGGAGGAGATATCAACTACATCCTTCGTTATCCCTGGATAAAAGCCCGCCTTACATATTTTTATACACAGTTCCGGGACGGTACGGAAATCAGCAGCTTTTATCACGACGACTACCGTACTTTTGTCAACTACAGCCTGAGCGGTATTGATGAACTTCATCAGGGAATAGAATTCGGAGCAGAAGTCAAAACAACGAAATGGCTTTCCTTATTTGGCGTTGCTTCTGTGGGTAATTACATTTACACTTCCCGTGCAACCGGAACCGTTTCTTACGACAACGGCTCAAAACCGGATACAACTTCAACGGTTTATATGAAGAACTTCTATGTGCCTGGCAATCCACAAACTGCTTTATCCGGTGGATTTAAGATCAATTACAAATATTGGTGGATTGATCTGAATGCAAATTATTACTCTAACAACTGGCTGGATTTCTATCCCGGAAGAAGAACAGAAGCGGCTATTGCAAACCTCGGCCCCGGAGATCCCTTAATCACCGAAATCACTGAGCAGAAAGAGCTTAAGGGAGGTTTTACCATGGATTGTTCTATCGGGAAATCCATCATGATCAATCATAAGCTTTTCATTAACCTCAACCTGAGTGTGACTAATCTCCTGGATAATAAAGATATCCAGTCGGGAGGTTATGAACAAAACCGGTTTGACTTTACAACCCGGAATATTTCAGAATTCCCTCCGAAATATTATTACTATTTTGGAAGAACTGTTTTCCTGAACATAAGCATAAGAATTTAATAACCTGAAAAAGAACATGATATGAAATTATTTCGATTAATTACACCGATCTTTTTATTTACTGCCGGAATAGTCCTTTTCAGCGGGTGTGTCAAGCAAAAATTTGATGTACCGCCCATTAATATTCCATCTGTTTCTTTTAAAAGCAACTTCACCATTGCCAGCCTAAAAGCCATGTATAACCCTGCACAAGCCATGTTAAAAATCAACGGCGATACAATAATAAAGGGAATCGTGACTGCCAATGATGAATCCGGAAATATATACAAGAAAATTTATATTCAGGACAGCACAGGCGGACTTGAAGTAGAATTGAACAGGTCCAATCTCAGTACGGAATACAAAGTCGGACAGTTTGTATATATTAAATGCAAAGGATTATATCTGGGGGATTACAACGGAATCACCGAACTGGGTTATCCCGATACGACAGGTATTAAAATCGGGCGTATCCCGGATGCTTTGATTGATCTTCATCTGTTCAGGGACAGTCTTCCCGGAAAATCTCCTGAACCCATTACCCTGAATCTTACTTCCAAAAGCAACCTTGATAAATATCTGTGCATGCTGGTCAGATTCGATAAAGTACGTTTCCCGGATAAAGGAAACCCCTTCTTTGCAGGTGGAACTTCATCAGCCACAAACCGGGATGTAGCAGATTCCAACGGAAATGTAATAAAAGTAAATGGAAACAATTTTGTCGTTCGAACGAGTAGCTACGCAAATTTTGCCGCCGACCTTCTTCCTGCCGGAAAAGGCAGTATTGTAGGTATTCTGGGCGTTTTCAACGGTCAATATCAATTGTTCCTCCGTGACAGAAATGACGTTTTTGATTTTGACACAACAGGGGTACCTCCATCCCTGGGAACAATATATGAACAGGATTTTAACAGTTCTCCTTCCGATTGGATTGTTTATAGCATAGCGAGCAACAAAGACTGGAGCTGGGACGGATCATATAAAGTTATGGTCGCCAATGGCTACCAGGGAGATGTTCCGAGCGAAGACTGGCTGATTTCACCGGCTCTGGATCTTACCAGTGTCAGCCAACCGGTATTATCTTTCAAGATGTGGACAAAATTTACGGATTCCGGATTAAGCAACCCCTTTGAAGTTTTTATTTCCACAAATTATTCCGGTTCCGGTAATCCGTCATCCGCTACCTGGACTTCCTTAGCCTGTACAATACCTGCTCAAGGTTCAGCAAGCTGGACTTCCAGCGGAGATATTGACCTGTCAGCATATCATCAGAAAGTATATATCGGATATCGCTATCGGTCGTCCGGAATTGGCAGCAGTACGGCTTCCAAATGGGAAGTGGATACATTTAAGCTGACGGGCTATTCGAAGAAGAAATAGCCGATACAGAGGGATTTGTCGAGCGTTCCAGCTCCTTAAATCTCTCCACAGCTTCCCGGACGGATCCCATATTCCGGATCCTGAGAAAGAGTTTTTCTCCATCCTGTCTCAACCCGCAATCCTGCGGGTTGAGTTTTATATAGTCGATCATTCGGGTAAACTGATCAGATTTGTAATAAGGAGATTCTGGATTGGAAGGGAAAAAGGCCGACATCTTATCATTCTTCAGAATAATCTTTTCAAATCCAATTCTCCGGGCAATCCTGCGCAGAGGAATAGTGTCCAGCAAGGCTTCCGTTTGTGCCGGAATTTTTCCAAACCGGTCTTCCATGTGAACACGAAACTGGCGAAGCTTAAGTTCCGTATCGATATTATCCAGTTCCTTATACAAGCTGAGCCTTTCGGTAATATTGGAGATATAGGAATCGGGGATAAGTATTTCGAGGTCGGTTTCCAGCTGGCAATCCCGAACAAATTCTGCAGGAAGCTCTTCCTTAAAGACATCTTTAAAATCCTGCTCTTTCAATTCAGCTATGGCTTCATCCAGGATCTTCTGGTACATATCAAATCCTATTTCGGAAATAAACCCGCTTTGTTCAGCGCCCAGAATATTCCCTGCCCCACGAATATCAAGATCGCGCATGGCAATATTGAAGCCGCTTCCCAGGTCGGCAAATTCCTCAATGGCCTGAAGACGTTTCCGGGCTTCCTGGGTAAGTACAGAAGTTGGCGGAGCCAGGAGATAGCAGAATGCTTTCCTGTTCGACCGTCCTACCCTGCCCCGGAGCTGATGAAGATCACTCAATCCGTAATGATGGGCATCGTTGATGATCATGGTATTCACATTCGGGATATCGAGTCCGGATTCAATGATCGTCGTAGCAACCAGGATATCATAATCGCCTTCGACAAAGTCGTTCATGATCCGTTCCAGCCGTTGCCCTTCCATTTGCCCGTGAGCAACAGCAACTTTCGCTTCCGGAACATTCCTGCGGATCATGGCAGCTATTTCTTCAATATTCTGAACACGGGTATTGACGAAAAATACCTGTCCACCCCGGGCTATCTCATATCGAATAGCATCCCTGACAACTTCTTCATTAAAAGTATAGATTTCGGTCTGTACCGGATACCGGTTCGGAGGCGGGGTATTGATGATCGAAAGATCCCGCGCTCCCATAAGCGAGAACTGAAGGGTCCTCGGAATCGGCGTAGCAGTCAATGTAAGAGTATCCACATTGACGCGAAGCTGGCGGATCTTTTCTTTTGCAGCAACCCCGAATTTCTGTTCTTCATCAATGATCAGCAAGCCAAGGTTTTTAAAGTGTACATCCTTACTGAGCAGGCGATGAGTCCCGATGATTATATCCAGCTTGCCTTCTTCCAGTTCATTCAGTATCTGTTTTCGTTCTGATGCTGTTTTAAACCGGTTGATATAATTTACTGTACAAGGAAAATCCCTTAACCTTTCCGAGAAGGTTTTATAATGTTGAAGAGCCAGGATGGTGGTCG
>JAUZOW010000175.1 GCA_030706225.1 Bacteroidota bacterium
CCCTTCCACTTCGGTAACATTATGTTTTCCTTTATTCAGTGACATGATTAATAAATCAAACCGTGGCTCAATTGTAATATCCATTCATAAATCGGGCTTGCAAACCCTATAATAATAATACCGGCTGAGCAGATCAGTAAACCAAGGCGCGTATAAAAATCGCTTTTGAAATAAGCGATTGGCTGATCGCTCTTGTTCAGGAACATAGCCTTGATTACCAGAAGATAGTAGTAAAGTGATATAATGGTGTTGAGAACTGCGATAACAATAAGGATAAATAAACCTTGTTTTGCAGCAGCCGTGAAAAGGAAGAATTTTCCGAAAAATCCGGCCAGCGGAGGAATGCCCGCAAGAGAAAACAGCGACAGCATCATGGCAAGGCTCAGTAACGGATTGGTCCGGTAAAATCCATCGTAATCGTCGATTGTCTCTTTACCTGTTTTATTTGAAATGGCTGTTGCCACACCGAAAGCCCCCAGATTCGAGAAGAGATAAATCAGAACAAAGTAGATCACTGTAGTCATACCCAGTTGACTCTGCCCGATAATCCCCAGAAGGATGAAACCCGCCTGTGAAATGGAGGAAAAAGCAAGGAAACGCTTGATATTCCTTTGCCTCATAGCAAACAGGTTACCAACAGTCATGGTCAGGATAGCAATAATGTAAACTACATCCCGCCACATAAGCGCAATCTTGGTAAAAACGGTATAAAGAAGAATCATCAGAATAAAAACGGCAGCCCCTTTGGAAACAACCGATAAATAGGAGGTGACATTGATGGGAGCGCCTTCGTAAACGTCGGCTGCCCATAAATGGAAAGGTACCAGGGAGATTTTGAAAGCCATTCCGGCGAAGAAAAAGATGAAAGCGATCACCTGTAATGAGCTTCCGGTAAATTTCGGAGCTACATCCTGAAAGTACATCGTTCCGATGGTTCCATAAATCATGGAAATACCGTAAAGTAATATTCCTGATGAAAGAGCCGACATGAAGATCAGCTTGACCCCTGCTTCAGCTGACTTTTCCTTGAAACGTTCGAATGCAGCTGCAGCAGCGACCGGAATCGTTGCGAGTTCAAGTCCCAGATAAAACATCAGGAAATCACCGGAAGAAATCATGTAAAACATACCGATCAGCGAAGAGAGAAGAACAATGAAGTACTCTGAAATCTTTTCCCTGTTCTCATCTTTTTTAAGCCATTCCGCCGACTGTATAAAAATGACCAGTGTACCTATATTCAGGATGTTTTTCATGATCAGGACAAGGTTCGAGGTCGAATACATGCCTCCGAAAAGAGATCCTGTAGGCCCGGGAATAAAACCCAGGGCAGTTACAACCCCCATCAGAATAATGGCCAGGGGAATGATCCGGTGTTTATGTTTTTCCGGAAGAAAAATTTCGACAAGCAGGAGAATTACCAGGATAGCTACAAGCAGTAATTCATGTCTCATTATCAGCATAAGTACTTATTTTATATCATTGAATATTAGGACATTACAGCCATTAATTTATGAATGAAAGGTCCTAAACCTCCATGGATCATATTTGACAGCCACAACGGAGCAACCCCAATAGCTGTAATAGCCAGGATCAGCACTCCGGTGCTTAATTTTTCATACCATTTGGCATCCGTAAGCAATTCATAATTTTTATTTTTAACCTTCCCAAGAAGGAGAATACCAATAACGCGAAGAATGTAGACCGCCGTTACGACGATTGATGAAACCGCAATGATGGTCACGACCCGGTGGAATACATCGGAGTATTGGAAAGCTCCGACGAAAATAGTCATTTCAGCAACGAATCCGCTGAATCCGGGAAGACCCAGGGAAGCAAGTCCGGCGATCACGTAACAAACCCCAAGGAAAGGCATCACTTTCATTAAACCGCCCATTTCATTGATATAACGGGTGTGAGTTCTTCCATAAATCATCCCGATAAGAGCAAAGAAGAGGGCCGTCATAATTCCGTGAGAGATCATCTGAATGATAGCACCATTCAACGCTGTCTGATTGAACATCAGGATGGCAAATAGAACCAGTCCGCAATGGCTGACTGAAGAATATGCATTAATATATTTAAGATCTTTCTGCCAGAGAGCGCCGAATGCACCATAAATGACAGAAATAGTTGTCAGAATAATGAATATCCAGGCCAGCTGATGTGCTGCATAAGGAAGTAGAAAAACAGCTACACGATAGCACCCGTATCCTCCCAGTTTCATCAGAACTCCGGCATGAAGCATAGAAACAGCGGTAGGTGCTGAAGCATGACCATCGGGCGACCATGTGTGGAAAGGGAATAAAGCTCCCAGAACTCCGAATCCCACAAACAGGAATGGGAAGAAGAAGAGTTGTGTATTATGGGGTATATTAAGCTTTGAAATCTGTATCAGGTTGAAAGTGTACTGTCCCCCGCTTGGATTTGAGTTGAAATACAGTCCAAGAAGGCCGACAATGATCAAAGCGGAACCGCCCATCAGCATAAGTGTCAGTTTCATGGCCGAATATTCTCTTGGGCCGCTACCCCATATTCCGATCAGCAGGTACATCGGTATCACAGCGAGTTCATAAAACATGAACAGGGTGAAAAGATCGAGAGAAATAAAGAATCCAAAGACACCGGTAGCCAGGAGAATAAGGAAGATAAAGAACTCCTTTGACAGATCTTCCATTTCCCAGGAAGCGAAGACACCGGCAAAAAGGACAATTGAAGTAAGAGCCAGCATCGCAACGGAAACACCGTCAACACCGACAAAATAATGAATATTCAGGCTGGGGAACCAGACTACGTCTTTGGCGAAAAGGATTTCAGCAGTATTGCCGGCATTTCGTTCCATAAGGAACAGGATGATCAGGATAAAGGAATTGATCAATTGCAATCCCATACCTGTTGCAGCAACCCATTTGACCTGTCTGGAATTCCGGCAAACTGTAATACCCAGGATTGTCAGAACCGGAATAACAATAAATAAAGACAATATATCCATTCGTTCAATGCGTTAGATGGTCCAAAAATAAATGAAAACAAGAGCTAGAGCGATCGCCCCTGAAACAAACACCCAGGCATATTGCTGAAGTTGTCCGGATTGCAATCCTTTGATCCGGTCGGAAACGACATTTGTAATATAGGACAGCCCATTCATGGCACCATCGACAATATGGCGGTCGAACCATGCAACCGGGCGGGAAACGTAATTAAAGATGATTTTTTTTGTAATAAAAAGATAGACCTCATCAATATAGAATTTATGATAAGCTGCCTTATAAAAGCCTCCCAATGCTGCGGCAATCTTTGCAGGCCGATCGTTGCCATTTTTATAAAGAACCGTTGCGATCACAATACCCAGTACTGCAATTAAAATAGATGGAAGGGCAACTCCAAGTTCGGTATGTGTTTCGAAAGGCAACCCGTCAGATGAAACAAAGTGTGCAAAAGGAATGAGACCAGCGAATATGGAACCCACAGCAAGGACCATGAGCGGCATAGTCATAACCAGTGGAGCTTCGTGCGGTGTCTGATGATAATTGGATTCTTTTCCCCAGAATATAGAATAATAGAGGCGGAACATATAAAATGCGGTCAATCCGGCAACAGCATATTCCACAAAGAAGAGGATGTGGTTACTACCCCAGGCGGCCACCAGAATTTCATCTTTGCTGAAGAATCCTGCAAACGGCCAGATACCGGAAATGGATATACAGGCGATCAGGAAGGTAGCATGCGTAATGGGTAAATATTTCCGGAGTCCGCCCATATCTTCCTTGAAATTACTGTGGACTGCATGAATGATAGCCCCGGCGCCAAGAAAGAGAAGAGCTTTGAAAAATGCATGGGTAAACAGATGGAACATACCGGCCATATATCCTAACCCCATAGCTCCATAACCGGAAACTCCGAGAGCCAGCATCATATAACCAATCTGCGACATGGTTGAATATGCCAGAACCCGTTTAATATCACTTTGGGTACATGCAATGATAGCAGCGAAGAGAGAGGTGAAGCCTCCCACGTAGGCTACTACCTGCAATGCTGCCGGAGCTGCAAAATGATAAACGGGAAACATACGGGCAACGAGATATACACCGGCTACAACCATGGTAGCGGCATGAATCAGAGCGGAAACCGGCGTCGGACCTTCCATAGCATCGGGCAGCCAGATATGTAACGGGAACATGGCTGATTTACCGGCACCCCCCATGAATACAAAAATCATGGACCAGGTCATTGTTGAAAGCCCTAAAAACAGGATTGAGCCGCCCTGTGTGATGGCAGTTCCTTTCGGATCGGTCAACGTGATAAAATCAAAAGTCTTCGTAGTGACAGAAAGGATCAGGATCCCGATCAGAAACCCGAGATCAGCAAAACGGGTAACGATAAATGCCTTTTTAGAAGCTGCAACGGCTGTATCTTTTTCATAGTAGAATCCA
>JAUZOW010000176.1 GCA_030706225.1 Bacteroidota bacterium
CAATGACTGTCACTTTGAAATCATCAAAATAGAATCCATCATCATTGGTATATGCATCACTTCTGAGTGTAAAGCGGAATTGTATATTCAGGCTGTCAGCATCTTCCAGCAGAACCTCTTCATTTTCCCATTTCTTATGGGAACCGTCATATACCGGTTTACCCGGGTCTTCATAAATGGAACCCGGATGTGTGAATAATCCTTTCAGAGGATTCCAGTAAACTCCTTCTTTGCTGTATCTGAACTGGACATAATCATAATCCTTTTCTGTTGACCAGCGACATTCGTAATTAATAACCGCAACCGGCGACGCACCCATATCCAGGCTGAAATTCGATGTAATCGAATTGTTTTCATGTCCGGAATAATATCCGTTGGGAGAATCTGTAAGGGAACTGGGAGCAGAGACATAGTATCTGGTGTTTGTATTCCATTTTGTCGAGTTCCAGTTGGCCATGGAGGAACAGTCATCGGAGAATATAACCATCGGCTGGCCGAAATACTTCACAATGGTGTCCGGATGATTGCAATGTCCATCAAATACATTCAGGATATAACTGAATCGGGTACCGGGCTGGATGGAAGGGTCCAAAACATAGGAAATGGAATCGGTTTTGGATTGGAATTGTGTCAGGTTCTGATATATTTTCGGGTTGCCGGTGCTTATGATTACCGAATCCAGCGGAATTACAGAAACCGTATAAACTCCGTCATTTGCCATGCCATAACGTTCAATGTTGTATTTGAGATATCCATCCTTCTGTGGAATGATTGCCGGGTTTTTATCTTTTGCTTCCGCATAAGCCAGCACCAGGTGGGCTGCCAGAAGGTTCATTTTCATGGTTTCCTGGCAGATAGGAATGATGCGGCTTACGGGAGGCCAGAAATCGTCATCGTTGTTTCCTACTTCGGGAGCAAAGGCAATGACTTTAGGCCTGCTGGAAACATCACCATACATCCAGTCCATGGCATCTCCATTTGTATTGTACAGCACTTCTCCTGGAGTTCCATAGGTATAACCATTGTCATCCGTCATAATTTCAGCAAAATTATCAAAAGTGCTGCTGTCAGGAGTATCCAGAGTGGTATAACACCAGGGATAGAGTAACAAATCACCGTAGGTATGGCCGTTCAGTGACAATTTAAATTTAATGTTATTTGTAAAATCGCGGATGATGCGGCTTTCCGGTTCAGAGAAAGCGCTGGGTCCCCGGTAGGATTCATCCGAAGGTATCGGTGATGAACCGTAATTGTCATACCCCCATTCATATCCAAAGTTGCGATTCAGATCCACGCCATAAGAGCCATCGGAGTTGACTTCCCTGTTTTTTCTCCACATTCCTCCGCCTGTCGGGCTTTGTTGATGATTATACTCATATCCGTCAGGATTGACGACAGGAAGGAAATAGATTTCGGAATTATCGACAATGTATTTTGCTTCATCATTGGTATTGTAATTTTCAAGAAGCCAATTAATAAAGAAAAAAAGCTCCTGCATATTGGCCGGTTCACGCGCATGAATCAGGGCATTGTAAAATATCTTCGGTTCATTTTCGCTGAGATTGGGATTATCCGAAATCTTCACATAATAAACATTCCGGCCATTTACGGTTGTTTCACCACCGGCGATTCTTTTAGTCGTGACCAGGTCAGGATATTTTATGGAAAGGCTGTCAAGCTCCTGATTCACTTCATCCAGAGTATAGAATCCGCCCATGCTTCCCAGGTGAAATCCGTCCGGAACAGTATAGTTTGTACTGACATCAAACATCGCATGTTTATTGCGATTGATCTCATCAATAAGGCCATGATCGGCTGAATTCCTTTCCCGGATCATTTTCTGGTAATCTTCCGTAATGATTTCACAACGAAATCCTGCTTTTTGCACCTTCAGCAGTTCATTCGTTGAAAGTATCGTTTGGTACAAAGCATCCTTCTTCAGTACACCCTCATCCATAGCAATTCCGGTCGCAGCCAGTTGCCGGACTTCCCTGCCATCCAGGAAAATTTTCACTTCACTGTAGCGAGGTTGCTGGCTGAATGTCATTGTTGTTATACATAAAAAAAAGAGAAAAAAGGATAAGGATCTTTTCATATCAGGGAAATAAAAGGACAGTTAATATATAAATTATCAGGTACAATGAAAATGGGAGTTTGTACCCTGAAATTGCAATGCAAATTTCACAATTATTTCTTAAGAGAAGAAGTTTTCTCCTGATTTTTCCAGTGAAACGTATTGATCATGTGCCGGATATCTTCTTTCAGAAAGTCAATAACCGGAGCCAGGGAGTCGTTATTAGGTACAAGGTCGAAATACAGGGCTCCCCTGACAAAATGCCGGGTACTGTCGGTCAGGTAGAACTGGAATGGAGAAGCAGCACCTGATCCCCGGATTTCATAAACCAATCCATAAACGTTTTCAGAAGGGTTTTCGTAGGCCTGTTGACCGATGGCGTTTGCTTTGGGGATATGTTTATTGACAAGAGTATGCGCATCGTCGAGATAGGTAGCCAGGTTTTTATGAACCGGTTTATAGCTGATATGAAGTTGTGCATGGAAAGGCAGGTAGACGATATTGATCCAGTAAGGCTCGGCAATGGATGAACTGTCTTTTACTATTTTGCTGTAAACAGGATACTCGAAAGCAAAAGGGAATGTGGTATCAAAATGCTGGTAGTGATGAGCAGGCAGATCGATACGATAGTAACCACGAGGCTTAGGTACCGGATTCCCTGAGCAGGATGCCAGAATGATTGCAACAGGAATCAGATATTTCGTCAACCGGAGCTTTGACAGATTCATAACAACAAGCCGAAACGGGCTTTTTAGATTGGGTTGCACTGACCGGGCGCCAAGGCACCAAATTATAGCTGCAGTGTCAAAGCGCCTGGTCAGTAATAATTTTAAAACGGGAGATCATCCGAAGGTTCCGGAACATCTCCGTTTCCGTTGGTTTCATGACTTATTGGCGCAGGAGCTTCATCGGGAGGCATTTCACGTCTTCCGGGTCCTCCGCCAAGCATGGTCATGGCGTCGCCCATAATATCCGTGGCATACCGTTTCAATCCATCCTTATCTTCCCATTCACGACGACGGATACGTCCTTCGATATACACTGTACTCCCTTTTTTCAGATAATTTTCAGCGATTTCCGCCAAACCTCTCCACAACACAATATTATGCCATTCGGTATGCTGTGTTTTTTCGCCTTCTTTATTCTTATATACTTCGGTTGTTGCCAGGGTGAAACTTGCTTTTTTTACACCACTTTCCAACCGGATGATTTCAGGATCTCTTCCGAGGTTCCCGATCAGAATTACCTTGTTAACTCCGTTAGCCATACATTTCAGATTAAGTTAATACTCCGAGAACAAAAGTACAAAATAATGTCCGGCCGGATCATTATTTTTTCATTAATCGGTTAAAATGTAAAAGGTGATATGTTTGGATGAAAAATATTTCAGAAAATGATAAAAAAGAACACCCGGTTATTTCGTTTTCCGGTTTCCCAGTAAGTCTTCCACGATATCTTCAATAACGACAACTCCTTCAATTTCACGATCATGATTCAGAACAGGAACCGCCAGCAGGTTGTATTTTGAAACCAGGTCGGCCAGGATATCGATGTCGTCATCATCATAAACGATGACCGGATTTTTCTGCATAATCTGGTCAAGCTGGAGTTTCGGATCAGCTACCGCAATGTCTCCCAGAGGAATTGCTGAAAGGAACTTGTCGTCTTTATCAACGACAAAAAGAGAATAGATGTACGAAGGTTCCGGTTTCTCTTTCCGGAGTGATTTCAGGGTCTCTTCTACGGTCATATCATTGCGGAAAGTCATATAATCCCGGGTCATGATAGATCCTACTTCTTTATCAGGATATTCAAGCAATTCACGGATATCTTCCGAAGATTCATTTTCCATTTCCCGGAGAAGTTCTTCAGCTTTTTCATCTTTCAATTCATCCAGGATATCCGCGGCTTCATCGGCAGGCATTTTTTCAAGAACATCTGCAACCTTTTCCTTGGGAAGGCTTTCGACCATTTCTACCTGCGTATCGGTATCCATTTCTTCCAGAACATCTGCAGCCTGTTCTTCATCAAGGGTTGAAAAAAGATTGATACGGGTTGTTTTATCAAGGTCTTCGATGATATCAGCCAGATCGGACGGATGCAATGTTTTGAGCCTTGTCTTGGCTGCTGTCAATTGTAAAGGCGAAGGGGTATTCTTTAAAGCATGAATGTCATCCCAGAGGATCAGTTTCCCATGAATGGGATAATCAATATGAAGGGTTTTCAGTAATCTTTC
>JAUZOW010000177.1 GCA_030706225.1 Bacteroidota bacterium
CAATGGATTATCCGGCTCCTGCGCGTATGATATACTGGGGTGCCCGCGAAAAAATGATGGCAATCGGCCGGCTGGAACCCGGTGATGCCGTTGAGGTGATCGGGTTCCGGAAAGGATTTACCTATGCATTGCTGGGACAGGATGATGAGGATAAATATATACCTCCCATGAAGGGTCATTTTTATGATATTGTTGAATTTTACAGCAGTTTCCCGGTAAAGAATAAAGTTTACCAGGTGATTATGCCCAAAGATAAACCCCTGCAATATGAAGTTTATAACGGGGAAATCCGCTCAGCGATCAGCTTCTCAGGCGACCAGGTGATCTATACTTTTACCAAGAAGGACATTACTCCGTTTACTTCGGAAAACCGTATGGTTGCCTTATCGGATGTTGCAACCAAACTTCTGGTTTCCACCAGTCCCGACTGGTATGCCAAATCCAAATGGTTTTATTCCGTAAATGAAAATTTCGGAAGTTTTAATTCTACTCCCGCGATCAAATCGAAAGTGGATGAAATTCTGAAAGGTTCAAAGAACGAATTGGATTCCATTTCCAGACTGACCCACTGGGTTGCCGATGAAGTCCGATATTCCGGAATATCCATGGGATGCGGAGAAGGGTATACTCTTCACAAAGGAGAAATGACCTTTGCCGATCGTTGCGGTGTTTGCAAGGATAAAGCCGGCATGCTGATCACCATGCTTCGTGCAGCCGGTTTTAAAGCTTATCCCGCAATGACGATGGCCGGATCAAGAATTGACTACATTCCAGCCGATCAGTTCAATCACAGTGTCACAGTGGTTAAAATGAGTGACGGCAAATATCACCTGCTGGACCCCACCTGGGTACCTTTTGTACGTGAACTGTGGTCAAGCGCTGAACAGCAGCAACAGTATCTGATGGGCGTTCCGGAAGGAGCCGACCTTGCTACAACACCGGTCTCGGATCCCGAAAATCATTACATCCGGATCACAGGAAATTCAACGCTTTCAGCCGATGGTACGCTGACCGGCACAATAATGCTGACGGCAGAAGGACAATCCGATGCTTCAGTGCGCGGCATGTTCCGGAGTTATCCTAAAGTCCAGTGGAATCAGATGGTTGAAAGAGAACTGATGAAAGTTTCCTCTCTCGCTAAAATAACGAAGATCGATTTTTCCGACCCAATAGATTACTCCGCCGGGCCTATCCGTGTGGAAATCAGTTATGAGATTCCGGAATATGCCTTCCTTTCCGGCGACCAGATGATGTTTACGCCATTGGCAGCCTACGGAATATTCAGGAATATCCAGGGTCAACTCTTTTTCAATACCGATGAAAGAAATAAGCAATATCCTTTCCGCGACAGGTGCTCACGGCTGGTTGAGATAAATGAAGAGATCACCCTTCCTGCCGTAAAACAATTTATCTCCATGCCGGATTCACGTAAGAACGGTGGAAAGGTTTGCTCTTTCGAAGGAGGTTACAAGCTGAACGGAAATACCCTGCAACTGAATGAAAAAGTAGTTCTTGGAAAAAGAATCTATGATGCAGCTGACTGGCCTGAATTTAAAAATGCCGTTAACGCTGAAAATTATTTTGCAAAACAGCCGGTTGTTTTCCGGATTCAAAAATGATCTGTTCCATCCTCAAAATAAGTACAATGAAAAAGTTAACATATTTGCTCCCTGGCATTCTCTTCCTACTCTTTCCATTAATGATCTTCTCACAGGATGAGAATTATGATGCCGTTTACCAACAGCTTACAAAAGAATATACTCTGAATACCGACGGTTCGGTCGTTTACCGGTATGTGAAAAAGCAAAAAATTCAGTCTTACCGGGCATTTCACAGTCTTTACGGTGAAACGTTCATCTCATATAATCCAGGATATCAATCACTAAATATCCATGATGCTTATGCCATTACGTCTGACGGAAAAAAAGTTTCTTCTCCAAAAAATGCGTTCAATGAAGTACTACCCGGGTTTGCCGTAGATGCACCTGCATACAATAATCTTCGTGAAATGGTTATTACCCATACCGGGCTGGGAGTGGGAGCTGTTATTAACCTGGATTATGAAATCAGGTCAGCAAAAGGTTTCTATCCTTGTCTGATGGGGAATGAATTGCTGTCAGAATCAGAGCCGGTGAAAGACCTGACCATCCGGATCAAGGTGCCGGTCAATGAAAATCTTTCCTATCGTCTCCTGAATTCAGAATTGGTGCCGGTCGTGACGACAGAAAAAGGCTTCCGCGTATATACCTGGAAAATGTCGGATGTACCTGCCATTGCTCAGGAAGAATGCCAGAAAGATGGTTATGAACTTTATCCAAGGCTTATTTTCAGCACTGCAAAGGACAGGTTATCCGTATATCAATCGCTAATAGAACAACCATCATTCCGTTTGGAAACAAACGACGAGATGAAAAAAGCGGTAAATGTTCTGAAAGCCGACAACAAAGATCCTATGGATATTCTTTTAAAGCTTCAGGAAATGGTTGTAAATGATATCCGGTTATGGACCATTCCTCTTCGGTACACTGGTTTTTCCATTCGTCCGGCTGTTGAAACATGGAACAGCAACGGTGGAACACTTGCCGAAAAAGCAATCCTCCTTTCAGCATTGCTGAATGAAGCCGGGATTTCTGCAGAACCTGTCTTAGTAGTAAAAAAGGATTTTTTCGATGAAAAGGTTGGTTCATTAATGGATGTTGAAGACTTTCTGGTAAAAGCGGAAACCAGGGAAAATGGTGATGTTTATTTATCGGTGAATAACACGAATTCCCAGAATCTGAAATATGCACTTCCCGACAGAATACTTGTTTCATTAAAAGCCGGAGCAAAGCCTGTAGTTAAAAAATCCGAGGAATATCTCGGGAAAATTGTGTGCCAGGCTAACTTTACGTTGAATGAAAAGAAACAGCTTGACGGAGATATCTCGGTGACACTACGGAATAGTAAGAATCCATGGCTTAATTTACTCAGGGATAAGAGTAAAGCCAAAGCGCTTATTTCCCGTGGAATTTCTTCTTCAGATCTGAAGGAAGCAAAAATTTTACAACCGGGTCAGGAGGAATCATTTTTCAATTATCTGGTAAAAAAAGAAACACCTTTTCATAAAGACACCCAGTACTTTTTCTTCAGATTGCCGGTTCTGTTAAATGGATTGGAAAGCTGGACGCCTCATCAGCTTGTATCCCGGAGAACCGTTCCTTTCGCGATCTATGATCCGTCGGATGAAGAATATGAATTTCATTTCACGCTTCCTTCCGGGCTGAATCTTTATTCGCCGGTAAAGAATGTTGAAATAAACAACAAAGCCGGGGAATTTATCTTTAAAATTTCGCAGGAAGGGGACAAAGTGGTTGTAAAGAAAAAGATCCATTTCAGGGACCGGTTGATTCCAGTAGCAGAATATGCGGATTTGAAAGCATTACTGGATCATTGGAACAATGATCATTACAGTGAAGTGATCTTTTCGGAATAAGATTAACGGGTAATGATTCTGCCCAGGGTCTGATTGATCTCCCTGCTTTTATTCTTAAGCCATATTTGTTCCTCGAGGAGGGGAATGGCTTCTTCGGGGCCTTTGGCCGTTAACAGTTTTTTCTGATTTTTCTCAATCATGCGATCGATCTTTTTGGCTTTAAAAGCACAAAGGCCGGAAAGAACCGAATCGGTGAGATGATCTTTTTCCGGAGTAACGAAAATGCTGTTTTTCTGCCAGTTCTGGCTTAATTCGTAAGGAGCTATGGACAGGTCGATGGCCAGGGTTGCAATGTGGGGGTTCGGGTGATTCAGGAAATAAGCGCGGTCGGGGATTGTTTTGTTTTCCATAAGCTGGCTTATTTCATTAAAAATCTGCTGGCAGGTGATGCTTTCAAACCGGAGATCATCCTGACGGATATCGTTCAGGATCAATTCGGCAACATTCATATCGACTTTTATCGGAAGACCTTCCTCGTTGGGTTTTTCGACCGGAATTTTCTCGTTTCCAAAGTAAAGAAGCAGACGTATGATTTCCTTTTCCTGAGCTTCACAGGAAGAAAGATCATATTCAAGTTGGCGTGGAGCAGAATCTACAGGCTCATCGAATTCAGGAGGGGCTTCCTGTTCCTGTTCGTGAAGCTTCTTTGTAAAACGTTTTCTGAGGGCTCTGTTCAGTTCATTAATCAGGGTTTGTTCAGGGACATCCATCATGGAAGAACATTCCTTGGTATACACCGAGCGGCTGATGGCATCCGGGATCAGGCTAATGGTTTTGACGATTTCCTTGATCAGGGCAGCTTTCTTTATTGGGTCGCCGGAGGTTTC
>JAUZOW010000178.1 GCA_030706225.1 Bacteroidota bacterium
AACAGGCTTTATCCGGTCGTTTATTTTGTAGGAATAACAGGTAATAAGACTATCCGGGAGCTGGCATCAAAGATCGATCGGGAAATCAATGATAATACACTGCCGCCAATGATCCTGGCCTTTTTACCGGGTAAAGATACGGCAACCATTAAAAAGCAGATTGCTGATCTGGATTCAAAGATCAGAGTCAGGAAAGGATTCAGACTGAGAGCCATCGCGGGATTCAGAGAAGAAGCTCCTGTAGCACTATTGTTATCGCTTACTCCGGAAACCTTCGGGACTTGCATACTTACCGATGGCTTTATAACCGGGGATCAGGTAAAGAAAATGATCAACGGGAACAGTAAGGAAATCCTGAAAAGAACCCTGGTGATCATCGATGCGCCCTGTCATGGTTCATTTTATGAAGGGAATGGCAATCTGCATATTCAATTGCGTGAACGTGACATTCAACATGAATACCGGGTCATGGAAGGAAACGGGGGAGAAGAATGGGCAGTAAAAAGCCTGGACGAGATCATGAAATTTACAGCGAAAAGATTTCATAAATAAATGGGAAAATAACCTAAAAATCATTTAATCATGTATATCGTAAGTAGTTACACACTGGCTGTATTGTTCTGTTTCATAACAATGCTATGCTGGGGTTCCTGGGGCAATACCCAGAAGCTGGCTGCCAGAACATGGCGGTATGAATTATTCTACTGGGATTATGTGCTTGGGATTGTAATCCTGTCGCTCATCATGGGACTAACCCTGGGCAGTATCGGAGACAAAGGGCGTAGCTTCATTCCTGACCTGATGCAAGTCAGCTCTGGTAATTTCTGGAGCGCTTTTTTTGGTGGTGTTGTTTTCAATGCATCTAATATTCTTTTGTCTTCTGCGGTTTCCCTGTCAGGGATGGCAGTAGCCTTCCCCGTCGGTGTTGGACTGGCACTTGTTCTTGGAGTCGTGATCAATTACATCGGTGCTCCTGCCGGTGATCCGGTAACTCTGTTTCTGGGAGTAGCCCTGATCGTGGCCGCTTTGATCTTTAATGGTATCGCTTATGCTAAAAAGAACAAAGGCGAAAACACCTCAACTGCAAAGAAAGGGATCTGGGTTGCAATCGCTGCAGGTATTCTCATGTCGCTGTTTTATCGTTTTGTAGCGTCTGCTATGGACCTGAGCAATTTTGAATCTCCTACTCCCGGAATGGTGACACCCTACACTGCTGTATTCATCTTCGCAATCGGGATTCTGGCCAGCAATTTCCTTTTCAACACCCTTTTGATGAAAAAACCTTTTGTCGGGGAACCGGTGACATACAAGGCTTATTTCAAGGGCGGTTTCTCTACTCATTTAGTAGGAATTTTAGGTGGGTTGATCTGGTGTCTTGGTACTTCCCTGAGCTATATCAGTGCGGGGAAAGCCGGCGCTGCAATCTCCTATGCTCTCGGACAGGGAGCAACCATGGTGGCAGCTCTATGGGGCGTATTTATCTGGCAGGAATTCAAAGGATCAAAGAAATCAATTAACCTTTTGCTCCTTCTTATGTTCCTGTTCTTTATAGCCGGGTTGGTTCTGATTATCCTTGCCGGCAATCAATAATGACAATTCATGAATTACTTTAAGTTTAACCTAAATTACAACACAATGAAAAAGCAGCTTTTTTTCCTGGCGCTGACAGTGATCATGTTAGCGTCGTTCTCATCCTGCAAAAAGGATAAAAATGATGATTCGAGTTCATCTCAGGTAACTGCCGCAAAGATCACAACACTCGGTGTAGTATATTCCGATGGTGTGGAACGCTATGCAATTACCTATGATAGCCTTAACCGTGTAAAGAAAATTGACGACTACTGGAATGATACACTGGTTAATACGATGAAATACGACTTTTCTGTCGCCGGTAAACTGACGTACGTTTCAGGTACCGACACCACATTGTATGATTTAAATGCAAACAATATGGTGACCAAAGAATATTGGGGCAATGGAGAATATGCAGAGTATTCATATGACAACAATGGCTATCTTGTAAAAATTGTTGAACATTGGGGTGGCGCTGATCATCTGAAGATGGTTGCTGAAATTAAAGACGGCAACATTATGAAACATACTACATATGATGATGATGGGGTTACCGTGAAAAAAATCAAGGAATTCATTTATACAAACGGTGACAACGCAACCGGTATTCAGCAGGCTTGTATGGTTGACAACAATACCAAACCTCTTGGAAACCTCTTTGGGAAACCCAGCAAAAAACTTGTTGATTACCTGAATTACTGGGATCCGCGTGTTACACCGAATGTAGTAAATCGTACAACCATCGCTTATGAATTCGATGCCAAGAACCGTCCGACGAAAATTACACGTAGCGGTGACGGTTGGCAGGAAGTTTACACTTACGGCTACGATTCAAAGAAATAATATCGGATTTTCTGATTTTAAGAAATCCTTTTTCATTCATTGATTTTTACAAACACTGGCCCTCTTTTAACGCACGCGACCAGTATTTGTAGAGTGAAGTCCCCGGATCATCCGGGGACTTTTTTTATTGTGTATTCTGAATTAATAACATAACTTTACTGTGTACAAAAAAACCTGCTGAAAATGGATACACAAAAAGTAGATTTCTTTATCATGACTAACGGGAAATATTTTGAGAATTTCCAGTTAATCCAGATCCGGGAGCAATTATTAAAAGCGGATGAGAATAAATGGGCTATCCTTCAGGCTCTTCAATTCAAAGATCCGACATTAAGCCTGATCATTTCCCTGCTGGGAGGGTGCCTGGGTATCGATCGTTTCTTTATTGGCGATATAGGCCTGGGAGTAGCCAAATTACTGACGTGCGGCGGATTGGGAATCTGGACTATTATCGATTGGTTTCTGATCATGCAGGCGGCAAAGGAAAAAAACATAGAACTTCTTCAGAAGATCCTTTTTAATCAATAATCATTGACCCGGGGAAAATTATATTCACTGGTATTGAGCATGGCTTTGGTGGGAGGGGCCTTTTGCTGGGGTTTTTCTTTGCATTGTCCTTTCCATGGGTTATGTGTGTTTCATGCGGTTACCGGGATTCCATGCCCGGCATGTGGTACCATGCGATCGATAAATGCGATTTTTCATGCAGATATTGCCGGGTCGATGCATTATAATCCGTTGGGATGGATCGTGTTACCGGCAATGATTTTATTCCCTTTATGGATAATTGCGGATTATATCCTGAAGAAAAATTATTTTCTTGCATTTTATCTGTGGGTTGAAAATTTTTTACGTAAAAAACAGATTTATATTCCTGCTATCCTCCTGATCCTGGCAAACTGGATCTGGGGCATTTCTAAAGGCATCTGACCTTTTTTCAGGTTATAATAACAGTCGGGTGTAAGTTGCTGATATGGACTTACAAGATCCTTGCTTCTCAAAGCAGAATTTGTTATTTCATTCTTAATATATTATATTTGTTGAGTAAAAAATATATAATATCCAGAAAATCTGGTCTGTTCTTACCCATAAAAATCGCTTATGAAAAAAATCATTTTACTCTCTGCTTTTATTCTATCATTTACTTTTCAGCTTTTTTCCCAATCCAACAATTTTATTCCGGCTTATGATACCATGCATCGATTTATCCGGGAAAATTATCCTTTTGGACAATGGAAAGCTATTAAATGGGAAGAGATCGATAACCGGATCCGGCCTGCCATCGTTCAGGCAGCTTCAACGAACGATACCGTAGCATACTATCTTGCATTGAAGCGGTATGTGGCGTCAATACATGATGGACATGTCGGATTGAAAGGCACAGGTTGGAAGGCCATTGACTCGATCGCTCGTTACCGTTATATCGGCGGTAGCTTTGGATTTGCGCTGACGGAAATGGATGACGGCAGGCTGGTTGCAAGACTTGTCCTTCCATCGACTCCTGCAGCCCTTGCTGGAATGCAGTACGGAGCCGAGATCATCAGTATCAATGATCAACCCGCGAAAAATGTCAGGGATACGGTTGAGGTGCTCTTCGGGGATTCCAATCCTGCGACCCTGGAATGTAAGAGAATGAACCAGGACCGTTTGGTAGGGAGAGCTCCAGTCGGTAAATCCATGAAAATTAAGTTCCGGAACCGGGGATCAGCGGATCCTGTCGAGACCACGATCGTTGCAGTTGACGACCACTATGAATCTTTCGATAAAACCACGATGGGGTTTGTGGAGCCCGGTCCGATAGTATCCTATAAGATCCTGGACCCGGAAATGTATGGGTATCTCTAAATGACCGACATGGGAACGGATTC
>JAUZOW010000179.1 GCA_030706225.1 Bacteroidota bacterium
TGTAAACTTCAAAAGCCGCTTTTTTAGCAGTCTTGTAATAGATGGAATCCCCTGTATACTGGGTTAGTTTCCCGAATTCAAGAAGGTAAGTACCGATTTCAGCCGGATTGCTTTTTTCATCGCGGGTCATTCCGGTTTTAAGGTTCACAAAGCGGTAAGGCATACCTGTCGGGGAGCTGAAAGCCGGTAAAAGACGGTTTCCCAGGTCATGCGCAAGCTGAAGAAACCTTTGGTCACCATCCATCTCGTATGCAGAAAGTAATCCACCCATTACCCGGATGGAGACTTCAAAAAGCTGAATCTCCTGATCGACATCTAAATTCATTCGTGAAAAAATGAGATTCTTGGCTTCATGAGCTTCCTTTCTTAAGCCCATAAGGATAAACGTATCGAAAGCATCTACCGGGGTCATACAGAGAGATGTATCGTACCAGTTATAACCCTGGTGACTGAGAGGCTTAAATGCATCATAACCCTGGGCATATTGTTTATACCCGTTCCAGGCATATATACATGCAGCTTTGACTTTTTTACATTCATCGGTTTTCATCTGGTCGGTAAAAACCTGAGCCCTTATGAAAGAAGGAATAGCCATTAAAATGATGGCTGGAAAGAGAAGATAAATTTTTTTCATTGTCACAATAACGTCAGAAGGTAAAATAGATTGTTTAGGAAGAACAAGGTTCAGATCATTTTTCTTAACTGCATCTGATACACTATTGTACGAACGATATCTTCCTTTGAAATTCGCTGACAGTTGATGATAAGGTCGAAAATTCCGGGATCAAATTTCTTTCCAAGGAAGATCTCAATCAACCCGGTTCGTTTTTTATCCGTTTCTATCGCCACTTTCAAGGCTTCCTCATAGTTGATATCATGACGCTGTGCATATTCGGAAGCTCTCCATTCGAGAGGGCCTTGCAACCGGATGTGAAGTGACCTTGGCATCGACTGGGTAATAGCTACACTGCCCCGTCCGACAAGAACCACATGCCCTTCCAATGCAAAGGAAGTGATTACCTCTTTGATGGTTTTCTTGATTTTCAAATTGCTTTTATAGTTATCGCTGAACGAGGCCAGAATATCATCCCAGGTTCCCCGTCGTTCAGCATTGAAAAGATATTTGATGCGGTTGGGCTCGAGATCGAGTTCACGGGCCGCCTGTTCGACCACTTCTTTATTGATCATTTTCCATTTTGGATCCTTTTCTCCGAGAGCATATTTATTTAAAGCTTCCACCAGCATTTCGGCAACGGGTTTGGAAGGACACCCGAATTCCCTTGAAATAGTGACAAAGGGTTTAGGCCGGGAAAGATCTGGTTTCTCCGGTTCATGAAAGCCCTTTTCTAAATATTGGATCAACAGATTTTCCATACGGCAGTCCCCATTTGATGAATACGATACGTTAACAAATTTACCAAAATCTGAGGTAAAAATCAAGAGGCGGTTTTTGTGAAAAAGTTGGCATTTGAAAAAAATATGTTAATTTTGCAACCCCAGATTAAATCTGGTATCGGGATGTAGCGCAGTTGGCTAGCGCACCACGTTCGGGACGTGGGGGTCGGAAGTTCGAGTCTTCTCATCCCGACACCCCCACCCCTACACCCCTCCCCCAATTGGGGGAGGGGACGGGGGTGGGTTCATGCCACTTTAGCTCAGTTGGTAGAGCAGCTGATTCGTAATTAGCAGGTCGAGGGTTCAAGTCCCTTGAGTGGCTCCATAAGGGTATCTCTAATACCCTTATTTTTTACAACTTTTTCCCGGAATATTCTTTAAATATTACTTTTTCAAAGGCTCTTCTTTCTCCTGTTTTTCTTTCTTCAGAGGAATTCTCCTTAAAATTTCTCCTTTCGGACTGAACCGGACTTCATACGTCATTTTTTCTCCTTTAAGGATCATCTTGTAGCATAATTTAACATTTGGTGTTTCCAGACTGGAGATATCCGACATAGCAAATCCCGAGAAATTTTTATTTACCGATTTCATGACTTTCTTCGGAAGTTCAGTCTCGGTAATCGATTTGGAGGTTTCAACCCATCTGCCATAAGCATTGAAAACAGATGACATTTCATTTCCTTTGTCTTTAAAAGAAATTGAATAGTCCTTTTTATCCATCTGGTATTTTACATCGGTAGAAGAGGGATATTTTTTCGTAAAAGCTGTTTTTACGGCGGGAGGTACTTTGTCCGTAGTGACTTCCTGGGTAAATCCCATAAGGGAGAACAGAAGACTTGCAGTCAGCAGGAAAACAATTTTTTTCATGATTTGATGATTTTTTAAACAGAAACAGTAGATGATTTTCTTGAATCAAAGATAATATAAAGGAATAAATTCTTTTCCCCCCGGACTTTTATTTTTCCCTTTCGAATAGTAAATTTGATGTATAATTGGCTTCATTACTAATCTTTTTATTTATCGCATTTTTATGAAATTCTCGAACGAAAACATTATCCGCCTTGGCCTTGCTGCTGTTCTCCTCATTTGTCTGATTCCGATGCCTTCCGGATATTTTCAATTTATTCAGTTTATCATTGTATTGGGATTTGCATTCCTGGCCTATTATGCCTATGAAGGGAAAAATACGCTGATGGCTGTCGTTTTTATTTTACTTGCATTCCTTTATGCTCCTATCTTAAAATTAGGATTCGAAATGACAGTCTGGAACATAATTGACGGGGTTGTTGCTGTGGGGTTGATTTTATTGACTTTTCTCAAAAGGAAATAAGCTTGACGATAAAAAAGGATCGTTATGAAAAAGAAATTTAATGGGTACGGGATCGCTGTCGTTGCCGGTTTCGTAGTAATCATCCTGGTTTTACTGGGATGTTCGAATAATGAGATGATAACTCCTTGTCTGAAAGGAACCCAGTATGGATTCTTTAATGGATTATGGCATGGCATTATAGCTCCGATTGACCTTATTGCTATGATCTGGAAGGATAATGTGTCAGTCTATGCCCCAAATAACAACGGAGCCTGGTATGCTTTTGGATTTATTATCGGAAGTGGCGGCTGGGGATTCTTTGGAGGTCATACATCAGCCCGCCTCAACAGACCCCGCTAATTTGTCTGCCTTGAATTTCGCTACTTCGCTATTTCGCTACTTCGCTACTTTCTAAAATCACTCTCCTGTACTTGTCATAATGTTTCAATGTCAGTCTGAGAAACAATACCAATCCGCAGGCGCAGATTGCGGAGCAAAGAATAAAGGCAGAAGAGATAGAAAATGCCTCTGAAATTACTCCGGCAAGGATCATACCGAGTCCCATTCCCAGGTCCATCGACATGAAGACTGTGGAATTACCGACTCCCCGCCGGCTGGGTTCAACAATGTTATTGACCATAGTCTGGAATGTAGGCCAGATAACTCCGTTACCAAATCCCAGGATAACAGCTGAGAAATAAAAGCCATATGCATTTCTGACAAGAGCCAGCAAGGGAAAACCAACAATCAGCATGGAAAGGCAGATGATGATAATCCTGCGGGGTCCATTCCGGTCGACAGCTTTTCCGGAAGTGAACCGGGTTGTAATAATCCCTAAAGCATAGATAAGGAAAAATCCTGAAGGATTTTTAATCCCGATCTCTTTCCCGAATAAGGCGACAAAAGAAAGCAACCCTCCGTATGAAAGAGAGGTAATCAGAAGATTCAATGACGGGATCAGCGCTCTTCTTTCCAGCAATCCGTTCCATTCAAACTTCAGATTCTTTGAGGGATGAAATTCCGGATAATGGATCATGGAAGCGAGAATTATACTGACCAGACTGACAGCAAAACCGGAAAAGAACATGATATTGAAACCCAGGTGATGCTGAATGGTAGATCCAATCACTGGCCCCAATGCCATTCCGGCGGTTGTCGTAACTCCAAAGTAGCCAAATCCTTCGCCGCGCTTTTCTGTAGGGATAATATCTCCTGCAACCGTGGTATTGGATGTCGTGGAAAGCCCCCATGTAAGGCCATGGGCAAATCTGACAGCAATCATGAACCACACAGAGGTTACAAAAATATAGATATTGAAGATCAATCCGTAAATCAGGAGGGAAACAAGAAAGATCGTTTTCCTTCCGTAAGAGTCAAGACCGAATCCGCAAAACGGACGGATCAGGATTGCTGCGATAGCATAAGTCGCCAATACCACTCCGACCATTCCATGCGTTGCATTCAGATAAGTGGAAAGATAGATAGGCAGCGTAGAGATCAGAGAATAATAAGCACAGCAAATCAGGAAATTTGAAAGTGTAA
>JAUZOW010000018.1 GCA_030706225.1 Bacteroidota bacterium
AAAAGCAGTTTCGGGCGACAAATACCAGTTCGAACGTGTAGGATATTTTACTGTGGATAAAGACTCTGACAAAGGTCATCTGGTTTTCAACCGGACCGTCACTTTGAAAGATTCATGGTCAAAAATTGAAAAAAAACAGCAATAAGGATATTTATTTCGATAAAACTCTTTATTTTTGCAGTCTTAATTCACACCCGCACTCACTCTCACACTCATGTAAACTTTGTCCGATGGTGTAATTGGCAACACGTCTGACTCTGGATCAGAAAAGTCCAGGTTCGAGCCCTGGTCGGACAACAAAAAAGGAACTCATTGAGTTCCTTTTTTTATTCTTTCCATGAACCTCCTCGCCGCAGAGGTTTAGGCTATTAATCTCTTTTTCAATTGCCGAACTTATAACTGAATCCAAGGTTGAGAATAGACAGTGTTCCTATCCCGAATTCACCTACAAAGGCAGGACTTCTTCCCACCCGGAAGCCCACAAGAGTAAGCTGCCCGGCAGGAACGGGTTTTTGCTGGTCTGTCGTTACACCATGATAGGTGTGACTGTAATAGTTCAGGGAAATCCCTATAGCAACCCCCGAATACATCGCAAAATTGGGTTTGTTCAGATACTGGAATTTAACCCTGGCTAAAGCCTGCAAATAGTTGAAGTTTTTGGTTTCATACGAAATAGTTGACTTCATTGGAGTATATGCCATCTGAAAGCCTACTCCTACCACTTTATTCAGTGAACGGGTATATCCTAAAATAAAAGTGCCGGGACTGGTGATGGAATGGTCTGAATTATTGGAATTTTCGATCAGATAATAAAGCGAGGAAAACCCATAGGAAAACGTAAAATCATTCAGAACATCATACTGGTTGGTTTTCGTTGTTTCATTTTTGCTTCCTTGCGCAAAAGAAGCTGTTGAAACAAATAAGATGCAGAATAAAAGAATAACGGTTCTCTTCATATTGTTTTTCTTCAAAGATATAAAAGGTAAATATTAATACAAAACAAATCATTGGATAAGTAATTGTCATCCGGGTGTCTGAGATTTTTTTTTCGATGCTCAAAACTCGAATAAAATTTGGCTTTCAACCTGGTTTTTGGTATATTTATAAGGGATTTTTCATCATAGAGTTTTAGTGAATCATTATTTACGGATTTGTTCAAAACATGTTGTCATGAGAAAATTCTTTACCCTTTTCTGCATCTTATTGATTTCTGTCTTTTCATTCGGAAAGCCGGTTGATGCAACCCTGGCCAGAAAAGCTGGCATACATTTCCTCAGCTCGATCAGGAACGTTCTTTTATTTCCCCGGGGAGCTGATCTTTCATTGGTTTATCGAGAGTCTGATAATCAGAAAAACGTTCTTTCTTCAGAAGAAGCCTCTTCATATTTTTATGTTTTCAACATAGTTGGAAACAAAGGGTTTATCATCATTTCAGGAGATGATATTGCTCAACCGGTACTTGCTTATTCGGGTGAAGAATCGTTCAAAACGGACAGGATTCCTCCTCATGTTGCTGCATGGCTGAATTATTATAGACAGGAAATTCAGTATGCACGCGACTTTCAGATAAAGCAATCCGAAGAAACTGCGATCAGATGGGAACAGCTGACCAGCGACAATGAGTTTAAAGCAGAAAAGCAATCCGGGAAAGCGGTCTCTCCCTTGCTTCAAACTTTATGGGATCAGTCTCCATACTATAATGGGATGTGCCCTTATGATAATGATTACCAGGAATATACTGTGACGGGTTGCGTTGCAACCGCTATGGCTCAGGTTATGAAATACTGGAATTCGCCGGAAAACGGCTCAGGTTTTCATTCCTATAATCACAGCAAATATGGAACCTTATCAGCTGATTTCGGGAGCACAACCTATCAATGGAGTTCTATGCCTGCATACATTTCAGGAGCAAACACAGCTGTCGAGACGCTGATGTATCATTGCGGCGTCAGCGTAGATATGGATTACGGAGTAGGTGAAACCGGAGGCAGTTCTGCATATGTAGTTTCGTCCCAGGCACCCGGTCAGAATTGTGCCGAATACGCGTTAAAGACTTATTTCGGTTATAATTCCTCTCTTCAGGGTCTTATGCGGGATAATTATTCACTCTCTGACTGGCAAAGCATGTTGAAAACGGAACTGGATGCAGGCAGACCGGTTCTTTATGCAGGAATTGGTTCCGGCGGAGGGCATTGCTTTGTTTGTGACGGATATGATCAGGATAATTATTTTCATTTCAACTGGGGATGGTCGGGCACATACGATGGTTATTTCCAGATAGATGCCCTGAATTCTGAAGGTGTCGGAACCGGCGGTGGAAACGGTGGCTTTAACAGCTATCAGCAGGCACTGTTCGGCGTTCAGCCGACATCCGGTGGAGGAGGTGGGCAGAATTATACTCTCGAACTTAATGAGGATATCGTCCCCTCAGCAACTTCGATCCCTTACGGGGGAGAATTCAGTGTTCATACTGATATTGTCAACAACGGTACAGGTAATTTCTCCGGAGATTACTGTGCTGCCATCTTTGACGGCAACGGAGTTTTTGTGGATTATGTCGAAATTATGAGCGGCATGAGCCTTCCGGCAGGATATCATTATACCAACGGGCTTACATTTTCCAACAGCGGCCTGCTAACCATGCTCCCGGGCAGCTATTTGATCGGGATTTATTCCAGACCGGCAGGAGGAAACTGGAACCTTGTGGATGGAGGCAATCATGCCAATTACATCACTCTCAATATCGTTAATAATAACAATATAGCCTTGTATCAGGAAATGACCGCTACTCCTTCGGTAATTGTACAGAACCATGCTGTTTCGGTTCACCTGGATGTGGCTAACTACGGATCATCGGCATTTTCCGGAACTTTTGACGTTTCATTATATGACCTTAACGGTTACTTTGTATTTACCATCCAGCAATTAACCGGAATGAACCTTCCTTCAGGGTATCATTACACAAACGGGCTGGATTTCACAAATAGCAATGTGAATGTCACACCGGGAACATACCTTCTGGCTTTGGAACATAAACCGACTGGCGGAAGCTGGGAGCTAAGCGGCTCCCAGAATTATCCAAATCCGATCCTGGTTACCGTGCAGGAAGGTTTTATTTCAGGTGACCAGTATGAACCGGATAATACCCTGGGAACAGCGTATGAACTTCCGGTGTCATTTTCCGGTAATAATGCAGAAGTGACTACAAGCGGAGCAAATTGCCATGAAGGAAACGATTACGATTATTATAAGATCAATCTTCCTTCAGGGTATAATTATACAATTACCGGAGGCCTTCACGATAGTCAAAACGCTGAAAAAGGGGAGACCTATACCCTGGATGCTGTATTTGCCTATTCATTGGATGGTTCAGAATGGTCTTCAGTATATGATTCGGATATTCCAAAGTTTTTAAGCATTATTGGAGGTGGGGAAGTTTATTTTCTTGTCTCCCCGAAATATACGGGTTCAACCGGTACCTATATGCTTGATTTAAAAGTGTCCAGACAACCTATTGGCATCGAAGAAACTGTCATGGATCCATTCTCGGTCTATCCGAATCCGGCAAATGATCATATCACCATAAAATTCAAGGATCAGGGACGTCTGCCTGAATTCCTGGAGCTCTATTCATCCGAAGGGAAAAAGATGTTCACCCTGATTCCTCAATCCGGTGAAAAACGGATCATTATTCCTGTCGTAAACTTTCAGTCAGGAATCTATTATTTACGGTTACATTTTAAGGACGGCGAGATGGAAAAGAAGATTGTGGTTGGGCATTAACTGAATTATCCAATCACTTTGTCACGTATATCGTAAAATTCGTTGAGGCAACCGTCTTCGAGTTTTTAATCAGGATTCCGGTGGCTTTATAGGTTCCGGGGTCATTGATTATGAAACTTGATAGAAAGATATGGCCGTAATTTTGTGTATTCGTGTATGTTAATGAATTATAAGAAGAGCCGTCCTGTTTGTCAATCTGGATCTTGACATCCGAACCTGACATATCGCTTGAACTTTCAAGACGGAAATAGATCAGGGCATTTGCTTCAAAAGTTGTTCCTACTCCGGTTAACTCAAAAAAGTTTGTTACGTTTAACCCTTTACCAAGCTGAAGTTTGTTGGAATACTCGCTGGTTGTACTATCATCAGATTTTTTGGAACATCCGAAAAGCATGAGGATGCTTAACAGTAAGAAGGTAAATTTTTTCATAGCGTCAGGTTTTGGTTAAAACAAAGCTAAAAAAGAAAAAATTAACCCGAAAATTATTTTCCTGTCAGTAAGGGATTTTATCGATTTTCTTTTTCCATTCTTCAAAAAGCTGATGCATCTCAGGGTCATTGATTTGCTGAAAAGGGATCATCCTTTGAGCCGGTTCTTCATTAATCTCCTCGTAAATCATGTTATCCCTGAAACCTATATTTTCAGCATCATGACGGGTTGCGGAATAAATAACGCTACGGATATTAGACCAGTAGATAGCAGAAAGACACATAGGGCAGGGTTCGCAGGTAGAATAAATCTCGGCACCACCCAGGTCAAAAGTACCGGCATTTCTGCAAGCTTCGCGGATAGCCACAATTTCAGCATGGGCTGTAGGGTCATTGTCGGAAGTTACCCGGTTGCATCCGCGACCGATGATTTTACCGTCTTTTACAACTACGGCTCCGAAAGGGCCTCCGAGATTATTCCGCATTCCGTTCTGGGCTTCCCTGAGCGCTTCATTCAGAAAAAACTGTTTATTCCCGTTATTTTCCATAGTTCAGTTTTTCGAGGCCGGTTGAAACCCTGCGGAGAAATTCCTCTTTGCCGATCACAAGGGCAATATCAATGATCCCGGGTCCCATATTGGTTCCAACAATTAAAAGCCGCAAAGGATTCATAAGCTGGCCCATCTTTGCCGAATGAGATTCGATAAATGTGTGAATAAAGCCCTGTAACGAATCTTCTTCCCAAACGTCGATATTTGCAACCTGAGAAAGAAAATCTTTCAGCAGGGCTGATGTTTCGGGCTTCCAGATCTTATGAAAAACTTTTTCATCATATTGATCCGGAGGAATAAAAAAGAACCGGGAATTATTCCATAAATCCGGCAACAGGTTTGCTCTTTCCCTGATCAGGGCAATAACTTTAAGAAGGGTATTCTGTGAAGAGGTAACTCCGTTTGAATTTAGGTATTCTGATAAATAACCAGCAAGTTCTTCGTCATTTTTACTGGTAAGGTACTGATGATTGAACCATTTTGCCTTTTCCGGATCAAATTTTGAACCATGTTTTCCGACCCGTTCCAGGGAAAACTGGGAAATCAATTCTTCCTTTGAGAAGATTTCCTGTTCGGTACCCGGATTCCATCCTAAAAGTGCAAGCATATTGACGAATGCTTCCGGGAAATAGCCTGATTCGCGGTATCCTGAAGATATTTCGCCGCTTTTAGGATCTTTCCATTGTAAAGGGAAAACCGGGAATCCAAGCCTGTCACCATCCCGCTTGCTCAACTTTCCGTTTCCTTCCGGCTTGAGTAATAAAGGCAAATGGGCAAACTGCGGCATTTCTTTTTCCCAGCCCAGATAACGATACAGCAAAACATGAAGAGGAGCAGAAGGAAGCCATTCCTCGCCGCGTATAACATGAGTAATCTCCATAAGATGGTCATCCACGATATTAGCCAGATGATAGGTCGGCCAGCCATCAGATTTGTAAAGGACTTTATCGTCAAGGCTATTCGACTGAACCAGAACTTCACCCCGGATCAGATCGTTCACACGGACTGTTTCATTTTCAGGAATGCGGATACGGATAACATACGGATCTCCGGCGTCAAGCCTGCGTTTCACTTCCTCTGCAGGAAGAGATAAAGAATTCTGCATCTCCATTCGGGTAAAGGGCCCGTACTGGGTCAGATGTTCTTCCGCACTTTTCAGACGGCTACGCATCTTGTCAAGCTCTTCAGCGCTGTCGAAAGCATAATATGCATGGCCTGACTTCACAAGCTGAATGGCATAATCACGGTACATGAACCTTCTTTCCGATTGGCGATAAGGACCATAAGGCCCTCCTTTACGGGAATCCTCATCAAAAATAATCCCACACCATGCCAATGATTCAATGATATATTCTTCAGCTCCCGGGACGTAACGGTTGCGGTCGGTATCTTCAATTCTCAAAATAACCTTTCCCCCATGATTACGGGCAAAAAGATAATTATAAAGTGCAGTCCTTACTCCTCCTATGTGAAGCGGTCCCGTTGGACTGGGCGCGAAACGAACCCGTACTTTTGATTCAGACATTTTTATAAACAGATTAATAATTATTTAATTTGATTTTCGGTAGAATGAATGCCAGTGCTTTATTCAGTGTTCCCTGAATTGGCATTTCAAAGGTTTTAAGCTCAAGTTCAGGATTGTCAGGAATCTCAAACGGTGAATCAATCCCGGTAAACTGGTGGATCTCTCCCTTTCGTGCCTTTGCATAAAGTCCTTTGGAATCCCGTTCCTCGCAAATAGACAAAGGCGCATTCATGTAAACTTCAATGAAATCTTCCGGGCCGATAATTTGTCGTGCCATCGACCGGATTTCGTTCGTGGGACTGATAAAACAGTTGATGGTTATAATGCCGCTTTCCAAAAAAAGACGGCTGACTTCTGCAATTCTCCGGATGTTTTCAACACGGTCAGCTTCGGAAAAAGAGAGATTACTGTTTATTCCTCTTCTGACAAGATCTCCATCCAACAACTGTACAAAATAACCCAAACGGAAAAGTTCCTTTTCCAGCCCCAGACCAAGAGTGGTCTTACCACTTCCCGATAAACCCGTCATCCAAATGACACATGCTTTTTGTTTCAGCCTTTTTTCCTTTTCAGCCCTGCCGACAGGAAGCTCATGAGTGTACACTAGGTTCATTTCCTTCCGGTTTCATTTTTAGATAAGTGCAAAAATAGCGTTATTTTTCAAGCCTGGAAAATGAAAGTGTCACGCTATTTGTACATTTGCAATGGAAATAATATCCTGATCCTTCTCGTTTTCCGGAAGGAAAGAATTATGGACAATTACGGAATACTCCTCGGCAAACTGGATAAATTTATCCGGAAATATTACAGGAATCGGCTTCTGAAAGGGTTGATCCTGTTTGTTGCTATTTTCTTAATATCTTATCTGATCGTTAATATCCTTGAATTTTTCGGGCATTTCAGCCCGATAGTCCGTACTGTTCTTTTCTATTTGTTCCTTCTTGCTAACGGGGCTGTTCTGATTCATTACATCATTATCCCGCTGTTTAAAATCCGGAAAATAGGGAAAATCCTTTCCTATGAAGAAGCTTCACGGATTATTGGCAGGCATTTCCCTGAAATCAGCGACAAATTGCTGAATACACTTCAACTGGCAAAGCTATTTAATCAGTCGGACGGAAATGTAGAACTTTTAAAAGCAAGTATTGATCAAAAAATCAGGTTCCTGACTCCGATTCCGTTCGTGAATGCCATCGATTTAAAGAAAAACAGAAAGTATCTGAAATTTGTAGTTCCTCCATTACTGCTGATTTTTTTACTGCTGATGGTGGCTCCGTCATCGATAATACGACCTACACAAAGGATAATATATCATAGCCATGTTTTTGCAGAAGAATTTCCTTTTCAGCTGATCATTTTAAATACAAATCTGCAAGCATACCAACAGGAAGATTTTACTTTGAATCTGAAAGTGGAAGGAGAACCTGTCCCGGATGAAATTTTTGTCGAAACAAATGGAACTTCATTTAAAATGACAAAGGAAAATACCATCAGGTTTTCCTATACCTTCAAGACACTTCAAAAAACATTAAAATTTCGTCTGTCAGCCGGAAAATTTAAATCACAGGAATATGTGCTGAATGTTTTTCCGAAGCCAACCATATTGAATTTTGATGTAGCCTTATCTTATCCAAAATACACGAAGAGAAATGATGAAATACTTGAAAATACCGGCGATTTGACGGTACCTGAAGGAACTCGTGCAACCTGGCGCTTTTATACAAAAGATGTAAACCGGATAGAGATTTATTTTTCCGGGATCAAATACCCTGTAAATGAAAGCAGAGGTAATGTATTCAGACATGACAAGGTGCTGATGACCACCGAAAGATATGCTGTACGGGCTCTGAATACATGGGTTCAGCATCCCGATTCCATGGTGTTTAACCTGAATGTTATTCCGGATGTTCCTCCCACGATTTCGGTAATGGAGCAAAGTGATTCGAATTTACAGGTTCGAAAGTATTTTCAGGGGATCATCAAAGATGATTACGGCTTTAGCAGGCTGGTTTGTCATTATATAGTCATACGAAGCGCTGATACATCGAAAAAAGAATACCATGATGCAAATATTTCCTTTGATAAATCGATAAATCAACAGACTTTTTATTACTCTCTGGATGTTTCGTCGATTATAAGGGATCCGGGTGATGAGATAGATTATTATTTCGAAGTATGTGACAATGATGGAATTCACGGACCAAAATGCGCACAATCAAATACTTTCCGTTACAGAGCACCCACACTGGAAGAAATAGAAAACCTTACAAAAAAAACAGAGAATAATATTACCGGAAATCTGAAAAATGCTCTGAAAGATGCTCAGGAAATCCAAAAGGAAATGGAAGAGTTGACCCGGAAAATGGTGGAAAAGAAGGATCTGAACTGGCAGGATAAAAAGCAGATAAAAAATTTAATAGATCGTGAAAAAGAGATCCGGGATAGACTGGAGAATATCCAGAAGCAGAATGAAAGCAAGACAGACCTGGAAGAACAATACAAGAATCCGGATCCTGAATTTATGGATAAACAACGTAAATTGACTGAGCTTTTCAACCAGGTAATGGATGAGGATATGAAAAAGATGATCCAGGAGATGAAAGATTTGCTGGATAAAGTTGACAAAAACCAGGTTTCCCAGATGATGGAGAAAATGAAAATGAGCAATAAGGATCTGGAAAAACAACTGGATAGAAGTTTGGAACTTTTTAAACAGGTCGAATTTCAGAAGAATCTTGCGGAGACTATTGATAAACTTAATCAATTGTCAGAAAAGCAGAATAAACTTGGAGAGAAAACAGAATCCGAAAAGAACGATCTGAAATCAAAGATGGATGAGCAGAAGAATATTCAAAATGAATTCAAAAACATAAAAAAAGACATAAACGAGCTTGAAAAAAAGAATAAAGACCTTGATCAGCCCAACAATTTTCCAAATACAGATGCACAGCAAAAAGAGATAGAAAATCAGTTAAATGACAGTCAGGAATCACTGGAAAATAGTAACAGAAAAAGTGCTTCAGAATCTCAGAAGAAAGCTTCAAAAAGCATGAAGCAGCTTGCTGAGAAACTACAAAATATGCAGGAAGAGATGGAAAATGACCAGAATGCCGAAGATGAAGAAAACCTGCGTATGATTCTGGAGGACCTGGTTAGAATTTCTTTTGATCAGGAAGATTTGATGGGACAAACAAAAAGTATTAGCAGAAATGATCCAAGATATTTATCTTTGATAAAGAAACAGAATGAGTTACAAAATAATTTATCCGTTGTAGAAGATTCATTAACGAAGGTGGCAAGGCGACAGGTAATGATAAAGCCCTATATTATGAGGGAAATAGGCACAATAAACCAGAATGTTGAAGATGCTGTAAAAGCGATGAATGACCGGGTTATCGGATCGGCTGCCACAAAGCAACAATATGTTATGACTTCTGTAAATAACCTTGCCCTGATGCTTTCCGAGGCATTAAAGCAGATGGAACAACAAAGTCAAAATCAGTCGCAATGTCATAAGCAAGGGAAGTCATCCTGCAATAACGGGAAAATGGGAGGGAAAAAGATGTCCATAAAATCCTTAAGGCAATTGCAACAGGATCTTAACAGCAAGCTGCAGAACCTTAAGAAAAACATGGAGATGCAGAAATCAGGACAAAGCAAGGATGGAAAGCAAGGTCAGAAATCGATGTCGGAACAGTTGGCAAGAATGGCAGCAGAGCAGGAAGCCATCCGGAATGAAATGAGAAAATATGCAGATCAATTGAATGAAGAAGGCTTAAAGGGACAAACGAATGAGTTGAACGATGCCATGTCGAAGATGGAAAAGACGGAAAAAGATATTGTAAATAAACGGATTACTGAAGAAACTGTCAGAAGACAACAAGAAATACTAACACGATTACTTGAATCCGAGAAAGCTGAACTACAACGGGAACAGGAAGAAAAAAGAGAATCTAATGAAGCAAAAAATCAAAAAATTAGTAACCCTTCTTTAGATTTTAAGTATAACAATAGAAAAAATAGTTCCCCGGACCTGTTGAAGACTGTTCAACCGGCTTATAACTATTTTTACAAGAACAAGATTAATCAATATTTTCTTAAAATCGGACTCTGAGATGAATCGTATTTACAAAGAACTCAGGATCCCTTCTACTTTGGAAAGCTTGCGGGGAATTGAAGTGTTTGTAGAAGAGATCTGTGATATTTATAACATTAACAATTCCTATTTCGGGAATATTCTGATTGCAATTGAAGAAGCGGTTACCAATGCCATCGTGCATGGGAACAAGTTAGATCCTGATAAAGAGGTTCTGGTAATATTCAGGAGCATGCCGAATGGATTATGCTTTTCCATTGAAGATCAGGGAGATGGATTCAATTTTAGGAATATTCCCAATCCTTTGGAAGTAGAAGAATCTGCTTCCGGAATGACAGGAAAAGGATTATTTTTAATTAATTCTCTGGCTGATAAAGTTGATTTTAATTTAAGAGGGAATAAGATTGAACTGGTCTTTAATATTAGCAGTATTAACCAGGAAACAACCTTGAACAGGATAAAACAGCTTCAATCTTATTTCGAAAAACAAAAATCCATCGCTAAAAAGTAAATCTATTGGACAACAAGATCCAGTTTTTTACGGAAGATGTTTTTTTCCGGCTTAAAGGAAAAATAGCCATTAGGCAATGGTTGATAAATGCTATTAAAGAAGAGAAAAAGAAGCCATGGTATCTGAATTTTATTTTTTGTTCAGATGCTTATCTTCTTGAAATAAATAAGACTTATCTGAAAAGGGATACCCTAACGGATATAATCACGTTTCCCTATAGCGATAATCTCGAAATCATCTCGGGAGATATCTTTATTTCCATTGAAAGGGTAAAAGAAAATTCTGAATCCTTCAAGCAGACCTTTGATACCGAATTGAAAAGAATCATGATTCATGGAGTTCTTCATTTGATTGGATATGATGATAAATCGAAGGAAGACAAAAAGATAATGACAGAAATGGAAGATCATTATCTTTTAAAATTCAATGGAAAGTAGTCCAATTCCCCGGATACTGGTATCTTTGCTATCCTTTTTAAAAATGTTCCACGTGAAACATGTGTATGGATATTTATCCAAAATATGATATTATTGTTGTAGGAGCCGGTCATGCTGGGTGTGAAGCTGCTGCGGCAGCTGCGAATCTTGGTTCGAAGGTTCTTATGATAACAATGAACATGATGAATATGGCCCAGATGTCGTGTAACCCTTCCATTGGAGGTATAGCAAAAGGCCAGATTGTTCGTGAAATTGATGCGTTGGGTGGATTTACCGGAATTATAACGGATAAAACAACGATTCAATTCCGGATGTTGAATAAATCCAAAGGACCTGCCATGTGGAGTCCGCGTACACAAAACGACAGGATGAAATTTTCAGAAGAATGGAGAAGAACACTGGAGAGTATAAAAAAAATTGATTTCTGGCAGGATATCGTTGTAGAAGTACTCGTAAAAGAGGATAAAATTTACGGTGTAAAAACTGGATTAGGTGTCGTTTTTAAAGCAAAAGCAGTTGTTCTTTCAAACGGTACTTTCTTAAATGGATTAATTCATATCGGTGAAAAGCATTTTTCGGGAGGAAGAATTGGAGAAAATGCTTCAAAAGGGCTGACAGAAAATCTGGTTTCCTTAGGATTTGATGCCAGCCGGATGAAGACAGGCACCCCCACCAGGGCAGATGGGAGGTCAATTAATTTCTCCGTAATGGAGGAGCAAAAAGGAGACAAACATCCTAAAAAGTTCTCATTTTCGGATACTGAAGCGGTACAAGGACAAAAAAGCTGTTTTCTTACCTACACAAGTCCGGAAGTTCATGATATTTTACGAAAAGGTTTTGACAGATCACCGCTTTTTACGGGAAGAATAAAAGGGAAAGGTCCCAGATATTGTCCTTCCATAGAAGATAAGATTGAAAGATTTTCCAGTAGAGACAGACATCAATTATTTATTGAACCAGAAGGCTGGAATACGGTTGAGTACTATGTAAATGGATTTTCTTCTTCTTTGCCAGAAGAAATACAATTTGAAGCATTACGAAAAGTCAAAGGATTTGAAAATGTCAGATTTTTCAGACCGGGGTATGCAATAGAGTATGATTATTTCCCTCCGTATCAACTTACGTATACCCTGGAGACAAAAAAAGTAGAAAATCTTTATTTTGCAGGACAAATTAACGGAACTACCGGATATGAAGAAGCCGCTGCACAAGGGATTATTGCCGGAATTAATGCTCATCTTAAGATAAATCATCAACCTGAATTTATTCTGAAAAGGTCTCAGGCATATATCGGAGTTTTAATTGATGACCTGATAACAAAAGGGACAGATGAGCCTTACCGCATGTTTACGTCAAGGGCTGAATACAGGTTATTGCTTCGTCAGGATAACGCAGATTTAAGGTTAACTCCATTGGGATATCAGATAGGACTTGCTTCAAAAGAAAGGTATAAAAAAGTTCAAACGAAATATACAGCTGTAAAAGAGTTGATTTCATTTTTAAAAGAAGAAAGTGCAGATCCTGTGGAGATTAACCCGATTATGGAAAAGAAAAAAACACAGCCTGTTCAGCAAAAAAGCAAAATATCAAACATACTTTTAAGACCTCAGATAAACATTCATGATTTAAAGCAGGGGATCCATTCGCTGGATAATTATATTAACAATCTGGATTCCGATCAAGAGGAAATCATGGAGGAAACGGAAATACAAGTAAAATATCAAGGATATATAGAGAAAGAGCAGGAAATTGCCGACAAGCTTTTAAGACTCGAAGATTTAAATCTGAATGAGAAGATAAATTATTCAAAGATAAGCTCATTATCGAGTGAAGCCAGGGAAAAACTTACAAAAATAAAACCTCGTACAATAGGCCAGGCAAGCCGGATAAGCGGGGTTTCTCCGGCGGATATAAATGTACTGATTGTTTATCTTGGGAGGTAAAGTTCCACGTGAAACATTTCTAATATGGAAAATTTAACTGTTTGTCCGATTTGCGGTTCGGGAGATTTTGAAAACTATCTTACAGTCCGGGATTATTTCTTTTCAGAGGAAGAATTTTCTATCGTGAAGTGTTCCGGATGCGGGTTTAAATTCACAAATCCAAGACCGGCTAAAAATGAAATAGAAAAGTATTACAATACGAATGAATATCTTTCTCACGACACAGAAAAGAATGATCCGATAACATTAATTTACCGGACGATCCGGGATATCAATATCCGGTCAAAATTTAATCTGGTAAAGAGATATTCTACAGGATATAATCTGCTGGATATAGGATGTGGGACAGGTGAGTTTATTCAATACTGCGAAAAAAACGGATATATCGTCAATGGGATTGAACCTAATGAAAAAGCAAGAAAACATGCTTTGGATAATAACGGGATCCCTGTTTTTGATGAATCTCACCTTGATGACGAACAAGATGCCGGAAAAGATGTAGTTACCCTCTGGCATGTTATAGAACATGTTCATGATTTAAATGAACGGATGAAACAAATTCATCGCCTGCTTAAAAAAGAAGGCACGCTGATCATCGCTGTTCCCAATAATAATTCTCCTGATTGCAGAAAATACGGTAGGCTTTGGGCCGCCTGGGATGTCCCCCGGCACTTATACCATTTTGAAACTTCAACGATGAAACATCTGGCGGAGAATTACGGTTTCGAAATCCGGAAAATCATTCCCATGAGATGGGATGCATATTATGTATCCATGCTGAGTGAAAAATACCGGAAAGGGAAAAATGATCTTTGGAATGCATTCTGGGCCGGATCATGGTCAAATTATAAAGCAAGAAAGGAAAACCTTAATTATTCGAGTCTGGTGTATATAATAAAAAGAAAAAAATCAAAAAATCAGTAATTAAATCCTGGAACCCTTTTTTACGCGGTTTGACGAAGTGTACCCCTCTTGTAATATAAATCATTAAATTTGGCAAGATCGTTGCCTATAAGGGCTAAAAAAGCCCTGTTTTTAATGGGTTGTTTGTCAATAAATTGAGTGAAAACTGGTAAAAAATCATACAAAAGAGCTTTTCTGACTCTCTCAGGTCTGGGAATAGGGATTCTATTTTTAGCAATCCTTATTCAAGCTATTTTTAATTTTCAGGATGACCCCGGAAGAATCTCAAAAAATTTTAACCGGGTTTTACATGAAAAAGAAAAATCAGCCGATCGTCGTTTGAAAGAATTCGCTGAAACTTTTTCAAAACCATCTTCTGTCCGGAGGGAAAATTCTCCCTTTAAGGAATCTTTCAGAAAAAGTGGAATTGCATATTATATTTTCCGGAATGATTCTCTTGCGGAATGGACAAGCAATGCCATTCCCGGATTTTCTACTTTGCCGGAGCCATTGCCTTCTCCCGGGGTGTTGCATCTCGTAAATGGATGGTATGAACTCAGGTATCTGGAACAATCACCCAGGGTTTTTGCAGCGTTGATCCTGATACGTCATCAATATCCGTTTGAAAATAATTACCTGATAAACGATTTCCCATCCTGGTTTCACGTACCGGGTGGAACTTCCATTTCACAGGCAGGTATGAGTCATCCGGTTTTAACATGGGATGGAAAGTATCTGTTCAACCTGGTGTTTGCACCTTCCGGAACATTGACAGGCCCGCGGGAGTTGACTTTTTTACTGATTTATCTCACGATTTTTCTTTTATTTGCAGCATCCCTGAATTATCTTTATTTATATCTTGAACCCATTTTCCCCAATAAATGGTTTTTTGTTTTAAGCTTTTCAGTCGACTTGCTGTTGCTGAGATTTGTTCAGTTTTATTTTCATGCACCGCATATATTGTATAATTCGGAACTGTTCGGACCGAAAATCTTTTCTTCTTCTATACTTCTTCCTTCCCTGGGAGATTTTCTGGTAAATGCCCTTGTCGTTCTTATTATTGCTTATTTTATCTTCCGGCATTTACCGTCAGGCTTTGCATCGCAAATAAAAAGATTGTCGTTACGAATAGGATTTTCCATTATATCCCTGACCCTTATCTATGCCGGATTCTGGTCGCTTATTATTTTGGTTCAGCAACTGGTTGTGAATTCCAGTATTCCTTTGAATCTTGCCGATATTTCATCACTCAACTTATATAGTATTGCAGGAATTGCTATTATTTCCATTCTGTTTCTTGCTTTTTTTATGATAACATACCGGCTTGCCGGGATTTTTGCACATTCTACAGGACTGAATACTTTGTCTGTTTACCAGCGTTTCAGAACAGTAAGATTTTCTCTGACAGCCATTGTCATTTACCTTCTGTTCTTTGCCATCCTGGCAACACTGATGCTGAACCAGTGCAATTCGATCATGGAACGATCAAAACGTCAATTGCTTGCCCTGAAACTTGGCTGTGAACGAGATCCCATGGCGGAAATGTTGTTCGGAAATATCGAAAGCCTGTTGCTGCACGATTCTGTTTTGCAGCAAGTTCCTTTAAATAACGGTAAAAGTAATGACAGTCTGGTTAGGTATATTGAAAACCGGTATTTTGGCGAATTCTGGAACAATTATTTCGTACAAATAACGGTTTGTCAACCCGGAAAGCAACTGCAGGTTCAACCGCAGAATTACCTGATAGGGTGCCGGGATTATTTTTCCGGAATTATAGCGGATTACGGAAAACCGACTTTATGCCGGCATCTGTACTACCTGGATTATGGCTTTGGATACAGGAACTATCTGGCAACCATACCGATACCTGCTGCCGATACGTCTGTAAATCCCAATGCAGCGGTTTACATTGAAATAAGTTCCCGGCTTGTTTTTAAAGACCTGGGATATCCGGAATTACTAATGGATAAAAAGCAGGTAAACTTCCCGGATGTAAGTGGTTATTCTTATGCATTTTACAGAAACAGTAAATTAATCCATCGAATTGGAAATTACCAGTATTCCCTTGATCTGAAAGTACCTGTGGGGATTATGCCTGCAAACCAACAGTTTTATCTGCAGGATGGGATGAGCCATTTTTATTATCCGGTTGATAAGAACAATGTACTGTTGTTGAGCCGGAGAACGGGTTCTCTGCTGGACAGGATAGCTCCATTTTCCTATTTGTTCTTTGTATTTGCCTTTGTTGTATTGATCTTCTGCATGATTGTAAGGCCTTCCATGGTGTTCAATATGACAAACCTTCAGCTGGGACAACGGTTTCAGCTTATCATGACAGCATTGCTCATTTCTTCATTATTGATTCTGGGATTTCTTACTATCTATTATATCATCCGTCTGAATACTTCAAAGAACCTGGAAAACCTGGAGGAACGGACACATTCTATTTTGGTTGAACTGCAGCACAGGTTTTCTGCGGAAAATGACATTACAGGAATTCCGCAGGAATCGCTGAACGAGTATCTGACAAAATTATCTAATGTGTTTTTCGTGGATATCAACCTTTATTCTCCGGCCGGGCGACTGATTTCCACTTCCCGTTCGCAGGTTTTTGAGAAAGGGCTGATCTCGGATCTGATTGACAGCCGGGCATTATCCAAGTTACAGACGGATCACAAGCCTTTTTTCACCCAACAGGAATACATCGGACTTTATCCCTATTATTCCTCATATATGCCGTTCTTTAATGACCGGAATCAACTGATGGGGTACCTGAATCTTCCTTATTTTGCCCGCCAGGAAGATCTGAGGAAAGAAATCTCCACATTTCTTATCGCCTTTATTAATATCTATGTTTTCCTCATTATTCTGGGAATATTTACGGCGCTGATCATTTCAACATACATCAGCCGTCCTCTGAGGATGCTTTCAGCGGGCATCGGCAGGCTGACATTGGGAGGAATTAACGAAAAGCTTGACTGGAACAGGAGAGATGAGATCGGCAAGCTGGTGGATGAATATAACCATATGACCGATGAGTTGATGAAGAGCGCTGAGCTGCTGGCTCGTTCCGAAAGAGAAATGGCCTGGAGGGAAATGGCACGTCAGGTAGCTCATGAAATCAAAAATCCGCTGACACCCATGCTGTTGAGTGTACAGCATCTCAG
This sequence comes from Bacteroidota bacterium, assembly GCA_030706225.1. GTDB lineage: Bacteria > Bacteroidota > Bacteroidia > Bacteroidales > FEN-979 > JAUZOW01. The sequence continues at coordinate 17,346 of JAUZOW010000018.1, forward strand.
GAAAGCCTGGAAAGAAAACGCATCGGACCGGGAAGAAAGATTGCAGCGATTCTGCAATACAATGATTGAGCAGATTGAAACCCTGTCGGCTATTTCTTCCGAATTCTCGGATTTCGCAAAAATGCCACAAACCCGCAATGAGCAGCTGGATATGAAAGACCAGATAGGGAATATCCTGGAAATTTACCGGGATTATGCTGCTATCCGGTTTGAAGTGACTCCTACCGAGGACGGATTCCCGTTCATCGGCGACCGGACACAAATCCTCAGAGTGTTTACGAACCTGATAAACAATTCCATACAGGCAATCGGCAAAGCTCCCGGAGGAAAAATACGGATCGGCCTTTGCAAGCAAAATGATCAGATCATGGTTACCATTACCGATAATGGACCCGGTATTCCGGAAGAACAAAGAGGGAGAATGTTCCAGCCTAATTTTACGACCAAATCCGGTGGAATGGGATTGGGACTTGCCATTGTGAAGAGCATCATAACTGCTGCCGGCGGAGAAATTAATTTCCGGACGGAAACAGGAAATGGAACCACATTCATAATAAAATTACCCGAAAAGCGTAATGATTTTTAATATAACCGAACATGAAAAAAATGATGAAAAGAACCGGACTGCTGGGATTACTGCTGATTATCCTATTATTACCTTCCTGCAAAAAGAATACAGATATTGTGTCGTATCATACATTTCCAAACCGTTCCTGGTATCGTTACAGCATTCAGAAATTTGTGATTCCTATAAAAAATATTGAAAAACCCTATGATGTATCATTTTTTGCCAGGTTTACCCAGGAATATCCTTTTGATAATTTGAATTTCAATATGGTGATGACAACCCCTTCCGGTGAAGAAAGGATTATGGAATATCCATTTACGATCAAGAGAGATGGACATTTTACCGGAACATTCGTAAATGATTCCTGCGAAGCTTCTGTATGCCTGAAAAAAGGGATTCAATTTGATAAAGCAGGAATTCTTATTATTGAAATTGAAAACCTGGTACCCAGGCTGCAAACTCCTGGATTATTGGGTGTCGGAATCCGGCTTACTCCTAAGCCTTAAAATCTGCAAAATAATCTTTTTATCATTAATAATCTGATCTTTAAGCTCATCCAGCCCTGGAAATTCTTTTTCTTCCCGAATGAAATCGTAAAGGTAGACCGTAATTTCCTTGTCATAAATATCTTCTGAAAAATCAAAAATATTGATTTCCAGCAGGAAATGATTGTCCTTAATGGTGGGCCGTATTCCAAGGTTGGCCATTCCGTCGTACCAGTTTTGATTGTACAAAACACGTGCGGCATAAACGCCTTTTACGAGCGAACAAACCTGGTTCTCAGCTACAGGAATATTGACTGTAGGAAATCCGATGGTCCGGCCCAACTGGTTTCCGGAAATGACTTTTCCGGTAAATACAACAGGAAAATTCATGAGTTAAAAGTACTCTTTTTCGGGGTATTGAAGCATCAATAACCTCTGGCTGTATAATAATCTATTCCCGATTGAAGCATGTCGTGAATATACTGGTAATTATGGACGCCCATACTCCGGTCGTAGGCCACCATGAGGAAATTCCAAAGAACAGCCAGTTGCTTCTGAGAGTACTTTTTCCCTGCTTTTATTTGCATTGAGGTGGTATCCAATATATTAGCTTCGGCTTGTTGCCGTTTTAACTGATTATACATTCCGGTGATAACCGTCCGTTTATTGTTAATATTAAAAGATGATGCAGTCAGATGGCATGCTTTACAAGGAGCAATGTTTGATCCGGTAACCGCGCTGGTCATTTTCATGGTATGGCCACCGGTAAAATTACCCAGAGCAGGGGCCATATGGCAGGAAGAACAGGAAAGGCTGTCTTTATGAGGGCTGTTGCCAAAAGAAGTGGCACCAATCTGGAAAGCCCCTGATCCGGCAAAAATCAATGCCTGCGGTCCATAATGAGGGCCCCAGGAGGAACTTGCGATGGTCAGGGAATCGGCATCACTGGTAGGTTTATCAGGGAACGGACTGGGTTTAATAGCCTGATGACAACGTCCACAAAGGTTGGATGACCCGTTGTTTACCTTCATATTAATGGAAACAGTATCGTTAAAACGAGCCATAAATGGATCGGTGATTTTTAATCCATAGTCAGCAAGCGTGTATGTTTTATGAATATTATGGCATGTACGGCAGTTGATTGGGGCTGCATTAGATACCCCAATAAGGGTTGTATCGGCATTCGACACAATCACCTCATCAAAACCCTGGCTGGTGTGGCAGGGAGCGCAGGCATTATTTGTTCCTGTATAGGTAAGGCTGCCGGAAGCATGGCGGGAAGCATCGTACTGGAATATCCTGGCAGCAATGGAATCCGATGTAGTGTGGCATTCGGTGCAAGTGGAATTGGCATCTTTACCATTGGCACCCATCGGACCTTCTTTTGTACATCCTGAAAATAAGAGCGTTACTGCCGGAATGCCAGCTCCGGCAAGTATTAGTAAAATAGTGGATGTTCTCATATCATGATGGTGTTGATAATGGTTAAGGTTATCTATTTTTCCCTGTATCACTTATTTGTTTCAGCATATCGAAGTTTAAAATATGAAATTTATTCCCATCCACAAAGAGAACCCCATTCTCTTTAAATTCTTTAAGGATTCGTATTGAGCTTTCTTTTGTCATCCCTGAAAAATCTGCCAGATCCTGCCGGGATAGATTCATTTCAAAAGGATTCCTGCAATAAATGTGATGGTAAAGATAAAGAAGAACATCTGCCATTCGCCCTTGCATATGTTTTTGAGTCAGGTTGATAAGCCGTTCAGATTGGAATACGGTTTGCCGGCTAAGTAAGCGGATGAATTCCTCTGCAAAATCAGGATTTTCTCTTATAATATGCCTGAGTTCATTTTCATCCAGTAAACACGCTGTGGAATCCTCCATAGCCGCAGCTGAAAAATGCCGGCGTTTATCCAGAAAAAGTCCCGGGCACAGAATATATTCAAAAGGCTTAACCAACTCCAAGGTCAGGTTTTTTGTCGTTCCTTCAATATATAGTTTGACAAGTCCCGAGGTTAAACAAAAAAAATAAGAGGCAGGCATTCCTTGTTTGAACAAGATCTCTCCGGCTTTAAATGAGACCTCAGAACGGGTCCGGTTAATCCGTTCAATTTCCTTTTCGGAACAGGTTTTAAATAAAACTGGTCGATATGCGCAGGTTGTACAGGAACCGGATTCAGGAAATTGTGCCATATATCAGTATTTCAGGCAAATGCAGTATCGATTTCTCCTTTAGAGCAAAAATAAGAAAAATTGAAATAAATTAGGAAATACTTCAACCTTTATAAAGTTGAATCTGAGGGCAAAGAATAATTTAAATACAGGAATCTGAAATTATTTCCTGCAGATATGATTTGCCAGAAGATATTGGGCGATCTGAACGGCATTAGTAGCGGCACCTTTACGCAGATTATCCGATACAATGAACAGATTCAGGCAATGGGGACGGGATTCATCGCGACGGATACGTCCGACAAATACTTCGTCTTTTCCATGGGCATATAATGGCATTGGGTAAAGGTTTTCTGCGGGATTATCCTGAACAATGACTCCGGGAGCATTTTCAAGGATGTTGCGGACTTCTGCCAGGTTGTAATCGTTCTCGAATTCCACATTGACTGATTCGGAATGTCCTCCGGTAACAGGAACACGCACGACGGTTGCAGAAACCATGATGGTTGGTGCGGCAAGGATCTTCCGGGTTTCGGAAACAAGCTTTTCTTCTTCGGTTGTTGTTCCGTCCGGGAGAAATTTGCCACCGTGAGGAAATAGATTCAGGTCAATGGTATAAGGATAGGCTTTCTCACCCTTGATGCCCTTTCTTTCGTTCTCAAGCTGGCGGACAGCACGGATACCGGTTCCGGTTACCGATTGATATGTTGATACGACAATCCGGCGGATCCCGTATTTCCTGTGAAGAGGAGCGAGGGCGACCACCATCTGCATTGTTGAGCAATTGGGATTGGCAATGATCTTGTCTTTTGCCGTAAGAATCCCGGCATTGATTTCCGAAACGACCAACGGTATATTGTCGTCTTTTCTCCATGCCGAAGAATTATCGATTACAGTGCAACCTGCGGCAGCAAACCTGGGAGCCCATTCACGGGAGACATCCGCACCGGCTGAAAAGATGGCTATGTCGGGTTTCAGCGCGACTCCATCTTCTTTTGATAACACCTTACAGGGTGTATTGTTAAACGAGATCGTCGATCCGACAGATTTCGGCGAGGCAACCGGAATTAATAGTTCCGGGATCAAATGTCTTTCTTCCAATACCTTGATGATTTCACGGCCAACAAGACCGGTTGCTCCGACGATTGCGAGTTTCATAATAAAGAATATTAAACCAGAAAATAACAGAGGCAAAATTATTTAAAAACTACATACTAATCTTTCACCTTTTTAAAAAATCCGGATTAATAAGAAAAGGAAAATGAAAGGAATTCTATTACTTATCGGAATTTGTATCCCGATGTTGTCGTTGAGCCAGATATCGGACAATTTTTCAGACGGAGATTTTATTTCAGATCCGCATTGGTCAGGCGATTCGGCTCATTTTGAGGTTAGTACATCCATGCAGTTGCATTTGAAATCGGAAGGAGCGGATACTTCGTACCTCTCCACGCGAAATTCAATGATCATGAAAACGGAATGGGAATGCTGGTTCAAACTTTCATTTAATACTTCTTCAGGAAATTATCTCCGGATTTACCTGGCATCTGACAACGAAAACCTGAAAGGACCGCTGAACGGGTATTATGTGAGAATTGGAGGGAAAGAAGACAGTCTGACTGTATTCAGGCAAGCGGGGATGGACCAGCAACCGATTTTCCGGGGGAAAAGGATTTGTACCAATCATTCCTCGAATGTCATAAGACTTCGTGTCCTTCATGATCCCGATGGGAAATGGGTGATTTATTCCGATGATACAGGCGGTGATAACTTCATAGAAGAGGGATCATTTTTCGATTCCACCTTTTCAACTACTGCCTGGTTTGGATTTTTCTGTAAATACACGACAAGCAATGCAACAAAATTCTATTTCGACGACCTGTATACCGGTCCGGTCAGGGCAGATACGATTGCTCCTTCTTTATTGTATATAACCACGTTGAATTCAAAAGAAATGGAGCTTGTCTTTTCGGAACATCTGGATAAAGAGATCGCAGAAAATACCGGGAATTATCATACTTCAGATGGAATTTTTCCGGTTAAAGCAGAACTGGACCCGGACAATGCAAAAATCGTCAGGCTTTTGTTCCTTTCGGAATTCGAAGAAAACAGGACAGATTCTCTTTTCGTCACAGGGATCTGCGATTTATGGAAGAATTTTGCCGGTATATTATCATCCGTATTTGTATGGTTCCAATTGCATTCATATGATGTCGTGATCAGTGAGATTATGGCAGATCCGGATCCTCCGGCCGGATTACCGGTCTCAGAATTCGTCGAGTTGTTTAACCGAACTGGATTTCCAGTTGTGATGAAAGATTGGGAATTCTGTTTCGGTTCATCATGCCGGAAATTTCCGGATGTTTTGCTGGAAGCAGGTAATCATCTGATTCTTTCGTGTGATCCCGTCTGGGACTCTTTTGGGAAGAGTGTCCGGATCTTTTCATCTGCATCTTCTCTTTCCAATGAAGGGACAACGCTGGTTTTAAAAGATCCTTCCGGGAGAGTGATTCATTGTGTTACTTATTCGAAGGACTGGTATCGGGATAAGATTAAGGAAGAAGGAGGATGGTCTCTGGAAATGATCGATCCGGAAAATCCATGCGGTTGTGCTGAAAACTGGATTGCATCCACAAATCCCAGCGGAGGAACTCCGGGGACCATAAATTCGGTAAATGCATTGAATCCGGATAAAGAGCCTCCACAGATTGAACGGTTGTATCCGTTAAATCCCGGGAAAATCAAGGTGATCTTTACAGAATCCATGGATAGCACCAGTTTTACTGAATCAGGGCAATGGGAATTAAGTGGAATCGGGAAGGCTGAATGCCAGGAACTTTGTTATCCGGACTACAGGGAAGTTATATTAACATTTCCGGCTTCTCTGGATCCGGCAAATGTATATAATCTTGTTTCAACAGGTGAGATAAAGGATTGTGCAGGAAATATCCTGGAAGAAATTAATCCTGCAAAAGTCGCTTTGCCGGATACAATCTTTCCGGGAGATGTTGTTTTCAATGAGATTTTACCGGATCCGGCTGGCGATGGTTCACGGTTTATTGAAATTTTCAATAATTCGGAAAAAGTGCTTGACCTGAAAAGCCTGGAAATAGGCATCCTGGATACCCTGAATGGAATGATTCCTCAACCTTGTCTTTTGGGTGGCAAAGGATTTCTTGTATATCCGGGTGATTATCTGGTACTCACCCAAGATCCAGGAGACATTATGAAACGCTATATAACACAGGGAATAAGATCTTTTCTTCCTATGGAAAAGTTTCCACAGATGAATAACGAAGGGTCCTCCCTGGGATTGGTAAGGATCAGTGATGGCAAAATCATCGACCGGATGTCCTATCTCTCTTCCATGCACTTTCCGCTGTTAACGGATGTCGAAGGGGTATCACTTGAAAAAATCCATCCAGGGCTTCCTTCGCAAATAAGAAGCAATTGGCATTCTGCTTCAGAAAGAAGCGGGTTTGCAACTCCCGGGTACATGAATTCTCAGTATATCGATCTGAAAAATGATTCCGGAGAAAAAGTTTTTGTAAATGATCTTTTTTCGCCAGACAATGATGGCATAGAGGATGTTCTTGAGATTCGTATTCATGCCGGGAATGCCGGATATACAACTCATGTGATCATTTTAGATTCCCGGGGAAGGCAGATTTGCCAGCTGGCACGCAATCTCTATTCAGACCCGGATGAAGTATTTTTCTGGAACGGGTTGAATGAGTCGGGCCAGAAAGCACCGGTTGGACGATATATCATTTTCGTGGAACTGGTAAACCCCGATGGCAGGATCTCTCATTTTAAAAAAACCGTGATCCTTGTCGGCAGGATTTAATGAATTGCTACAGCAATCGAGGCAACACTGACTTTTACTCCGGGAAACTTCAGCATTGCCCTGGCACATGCTTCCAGGGTGGCCCCGGTAGTGATCACATCATCGACAAGCAAAACGTGCTTACCGGCAATTCTTGAAGGATCGGGAACATAAAACATCTCGGCTACATTTTCCCATCTGCTGAAACGTGATTTTTTCGTCTGGGTACCTGTGTTTTTTGTACGGATCAGAGCATATGAATCTACCGGTATTCCCATAGATGCTTTCAAACCGTTGGCAAACTGTTCACTCTGATTATAACCCCGCTGCATCAGTCTTTTTTTGTGGAGAGGAACGGGAACAATAACCTCAACGGACATAAAAGAAGGAGACTCCCGGAGGCTGTAACCATACCTTTTACCCAAAAAGAAACCTATATCTTTTCTGCCTTTGTACTTGAGATGATGAATCATGCGCTGAACTTTTTCTCCCTTTGTAAAGAAAAGGTAAGAAGCACAGTTTTCTAATCTTACCCTGCCCCAGAAGAGACGGCTGGCAGGGTTTTCCGGATCAAGGTGAAATCCGGTTTTAGGTAAATGGTACTCACATCGGGTACAGATCACGAATTCATTTTTCAATAGATTGTTGCCACATGCAACACAAATTTTTGGGAAAACCAGTGAGAAAAAATCTTCAATCCAAAGCATTGTTTTCTCGTTAATCAGGAAAAATGAGAAAAGTGAAAAATTTTTCAGAAAAAATTAACCTCAAATGAATATTTCTGAAAAAATCCGTAGGTTTGATGTAGTTTTCTTTTTTTGGTGGAATCGATTAATATACTTGAAGTTAGCAATCTTACCACTCGTTTCCGGAACGAGAATGGGTATACTATAGCTGTTGATAATATCTCCTTTGCCTTAAGAGAAAAGGAAACCCTTGGCATTGTAGGAGAATCTGGCTCAGGAAAATCAGTTACCGCGCTTTCCATTCTTAAACTGATTCCCGAAGGGATAGGTGAGATAATGAAAGGCAGCGTGATTTATCGGGATGCGGATAATAATGAACATAACCTGATCACGGTTCCTGAAAAAGAAATGAGAAACTTTCGGGGGAAAGAAATTGCCATGATTTTCCAGGAACCCATGACCTCTCTGAATCCCGTTCTGACCTGCGGGACCCAGGTCAGGGAAATAATGCGCGCGCATCTGAAAATTAAAGCAAAAGAAGCCCGTAAAAAAGCCGTAGCCTTGTTTGAGGAGGTCCATTTACCAAGGCCGGAAAAGATTTACTCTTCTTATCCTCATCAACTATCGGGTGGTCAAAAACAAAGGGTTATGATAGCCATGGCAATGGCTTGTAATCCCCGGATCCTTATTGCCGATGAACCTACAACGGCTCTGGATGTCACTGTTCAGAAAACCATTCTTGAATTGATGAAGGAGCTTCAGGAAAAACATGGAATGAGCATTTTGTTCATTACCCACGACCTGGCACTCATTTCCGGATTTGCCGACCGGATTGCAGTCATGCTGAAAGGACATATTGTTGAACAAGGCACGGCAACGGATATTTTCAATTCACCCTCACATCCCTATACTAAAGGTCTGATGAATTGCAGGCCACCGATGGATATCCGGTTGAAGAAATTAGCAACCGTGGAGGATTTTCTGAAAGCTGAGGGGAAAGATGAAAATGGTCAGCTGAAAGTTCTTTTTTCACCTGAAAATATTGAATCAGCCGAAGAAAGACTGACCCGCCATCTCCAGATTTACAGCCGGCAACCTATTCTGGAAGTCACAGATGTAAAAACCTGGTTCCCATCATCCTATTCACTGACAGGAAAACCGTTACGAATGATTAAAGCCGTTGATGGTGTATCATTCCAGGTATTTCCTGGAGAAACTCTCGGTATTGTCGGGGAATCCGGTTGCGGAAAGACAACCCTGGGCAGAACCATTCTTAACCTGGTCAAAGCAACCAGCGGAAAGATCCTGTTTGAACGAAATGAACTTTCAAAACTTAATCCAGCTAAACTTCGCCAGATAAGAAAAGATATCCAGATTATTTTCCAGGATCCATATTCATCTCTGAATCCACGGGTAACTGCCGGTTCGGCCATTGAAGAGCCGATGAAGGTACATCATCTGTATGATTCCCGGAGAGAAAGAAAAGCCAAAACGATTGAACTGCTCGAACTGGTTGGATTGGAAAGCAATCATTATTACAGGTATCCACATGAATTTTCCGGAGGTCAACGCCAGCGGGTTTGCATTGCACGAGCACTTGCTTTGAATCCCAAACTGATTATCTGCGATGAATCCGTCTCGGCGCTGGATGTCTCAGTTCAGGCAACCGTTCTTAACCTGTTGAATGAGTTAAAACGTAAATTCCATTTTACGTACATCTTTATTTCGCATGACCTTTCGGTTGTCCATTTTATGTCTGACAGATTGATTGTTATGAAAGATGGAAAGATTGAAGAAATCGGTCATGCCGATAAAATCTATGCTCAACCAAAATCTTTATATACGAAGACACTACTGGATGCAGCTCCTAATTTTTCAGGACATATGAAATGATTTTATGTATATTTGCTCACAGCACGCATACGCTTTTTTTCAATGACTCTCGGCCGGTATAAAATAATGAGGGTATTATTTATTACCTTCCTTTGCTTTGCCGGGGGATGTGTATTTTCCACCCCCTTGCAGGAAAAACCAAAACACAGATATTTGGTGGATTCCTTGCAAATATGGGAATCTCTTGTCTCTTATAATCGAATAAGTAATCCCGATCTAAGTCAGAGTTATGCCCGGAAGGCTGTAAAATATGCAAAAATTAAAAAATCAGGAGAAACATTCATTAAAGCTTTCACTTTGATGGGTATTGCTTTTACTCAAGACCATAAGGACTCGAGCTATTACTATTACAATTTAGCACTTAAAATCGCCGACAGCTTAAAAATAAGTACCAAAAAACCTGACTTGATTTATAACCTGGCGATTTTAAATAGCAATGCTTATGATTATAAAAACGCCATTGTACTGCTGGATTCTGCCATTAAAATCTCAGAAAGGGTTCGTAACTACCTGGTAATGTCGAATTCTTACAATATGATGGGAAATATCCGTCAGGAGATCCAGGATAATTCTACCGCCCGGATGAATTATGAAACAGCCTTAAAAATTGCGCGGGAACACTCTCTTTATGAACAGGTCGGCATTGCATTAAGCAATCTTTACCGGACTGAAAATGACCAGGATAAAGCTCTTTTATTGTTGAAAGAAGCTATTGAGTATTTAATGAAAGGAGTTGGCACCCAAGAAGAAATTGCCAATACTTATATTAATATTGGGTATGCCGAAACAAATCCGGATTCAGCCTTATTCTATTATAAAAAAGCTTTAGAAATTGCCAAGAACGGGAATTTGCCGGAAGTTGAAATA
>JAUZOW010000180.1 GCA_030706225.1 Bacteroidota bacterium
ACCTGCGCTGAAAAATGCCCGGTCCAGGTTCCCAGTGAATTCGATTCCGGAACTACCCTCCGGAAAGCTATTTATATCCCTTTTCCGCAAGCTGTTCCCAATAAGTACATGGTAGATCCCGATAGTTGCATTTACCTGAAAACCGGAAAATGCAAGGCTTGCACCAAAGCCTGCCCGGTTCCCGGTTGTATTAACCTGGATGGTATCGATGAAGAGATCTCACTGGAAGTCGGGAATATTATTGTTGCTACTGGCTTTAAACCCTTTGATGCAACCCGGATGGAACAATTCGGGTATGGAAAATACCCGAATGTAGTTACTTCATTGGAATTCGAGAGATTATTGAATGCGTCCGGTCCTACGGGAGGAGAGATCCATTATCGTTCGATAGACAAAAAAGGAAACAGGATCTTTCATTCAGAAACAGAACAGCCACAAAGATTGGCAATCATTCATTGCGTCGGAAGCCGTGATGTCAATTATAATAAATATTGCTCCCGGGTTTGCTGCATGTACTCCCTGAAATTTGCCCATCTTATCCTGGAAAAGCTTCATGATGCCGAAGTGTATGAGTATTTTATCGATATGCGGGCTTTTGGAAAGGGATATGAAGAATTTTACGAACGTATCAAAGACGAAGGTGTTTTCATAATACGTGGAAAAACAGCCAGCGTAGAAGAACGGAATGGCAGGTTATGCCTCCTGGGAGAAGATATTCTGAAGGGAGAACTGGTGGAGAATGCAGTGGATATGGTAATCCTGTCGGTCGGTCTTGAACCGGGGACGGATACAAAAGAATTAAGCCGGATGCTGAAAATTCCGTTATCCGAAAATGGCTGGTTCGAAGAATCCGACTACAACCTCAATCCGACAGGGACTTGCCGGGGAGGAATCCATTTGGCCGGTACCTGCCAGAGTCCCAAAGACATTCCGGATTCCGTCGCTCAGGGTTCCGCAGCTGCTGCCCGTGTCATTCAAAGCATCCTTCGCGGGAAAGTTGCGAAAGATACAGCGGATATAACTGTTGAAATGATTGAAAAACATATCCGGGAATTAAAACCGGGATAAGTATCAGGAGGTATTAGCATGAGTACACGTCTTCAGCCCGAACTTTCCGGCCAATTGATGAAATATGGCATCGGCGACTGGAATACATGCTACCACTGCGGTACCTGCACGGCGGTTTGCCCTCTTTCGGAAAATGGTTTTCTTTTTCCCAGGAAAAAGATCCGGCTGATGCAAATGGGTCTTAAAGATGAGCTGGAATCCAGCGTGGAACCATGGCTTTGCTATTATTGCGGACAATGTACGACAACATGCCCGCGGGATGCAAAACCCGGAGAACTGATGATGTCACTCCGCCGTTACCTGACATCAAAATACGATTGGACAGGTCTTTCCCGGAGATTTTATACTTCCGAAATCTGGGAACTGGCCTATATCATCGTCTTTGCCATTCTTGTAATAATCTCTTATCTGTTCATCCTCCCTTCCATGGGATTTGTATTGGATAAAACCCTTACTCCGGAAGGAGGTGTCAGGGTAAATTCCTTTGCTCCCGTATCTATAATGGAACCTTTCGACTGGATTATGGCCGTCATTGTCGCTTCCCTGCTGATTTCCAATATTCTCAGGATGTATTACAAAATCATCTGGAAAAACAGCCCTTCTACCGTTTCCCTGTGGATCCACATCCGGGAATTCTGGCGCCTGATCTTCAACTTCGCCTTTCAGCCAAAATTCAACAAATGTGATGATAAACGATACTGGCTGTCGCACTGGCTTTTAATGTCAGGTTATACGATCATGTTCATTGTTATTGTAGTTTACCTTCCCTGGTTCCAAACCGAAAAGATCTTTCCCGTATGGCATCCCCAAAGGTTGCTGGGTTATTATGCTACCTTCGGGTTGTTATTTGGTCTTTTTATCGCTATATACGGAAGAATCCTTAAAAAAGATGTAAAATTCCGGTTTTCACATATCAGCGACTGGCTGTTTCTGGTCATGCTGACTCTTACGGTGATTACGGGGATCCTGATTCATATTTTCAGAGTCAACGGATTGCCTGAAGCTACTCATATTTCCTATATCGCCCACATGGCTATCCTCGTGCCAATGATTCTTATTGAAGTACCTTTTTCTAAATGGTCGCATCTGGCCTACCGTCCGTTTGCCGTATATTTTCAGCAACTAAAGAAAAACGCTGTTCCGAAAAAACATAAAACCTGAAACCATGGAAGAAGTAAGAATCGGCGTTTATGTTTGCTGGTGCGGCACCAACATTGCCAAAATGGTAGATGTTGAAGCTGTCACACAGGAAGTTGGCAAGTTGCCTGGCGTCGTGATTGCCAAAAACTACAAATACATGTGTTCCGATCCCGGTCAGGACCTGATCATTAAAGACATTAAAGGACATCAGTTAAACCGCATCGTTGTAGCAGCCTGTTCACCCCGTATTCATGAACTTACATTCAGGAATGCCTGTGAAAAGGCAGGAATTAATCCCTATCTTTTTGAAATGGCGAATATCCGTGAACAGGACAGTTGGGTACATACCGACCGGACTGAAGCGACGGGTAAAGCCCTCGACCTGGTTGTAGCTGCCGTTCACAGAGTTAAACATCATCAACCGCTGGATAAACGGTCAGTGAATGTAGATCCGGCAACTCTTATCCTTGGAGGTGGAATTGCCGGCATGACGGCTGCACTGGAAATCGCAGATGCCGGGAAACAGGTTTATCTGGTTGAAAAATCCGGACACCTTGGAGGACATGTAGTGAACTTCGACTTGACCTTTCCTCACCTTTCCAGTGCCCGGCAAATGATACAACCCGTCATACGGCGTGTCGAAAGCCACCCTATGATCGAATTGTTCCTGAATTCACAGATTAAAAATGTAAACGGATATATAGGCAACTTCTCGACAATTGTTCAAAATCATGCAGCAGAAGCGAGAGAGCTTCAGTTCGGAAATATCATAGCCGCTGTAGGTCTGAAACCTTTCGATCCTTCCGTGATTGAAGAATATGGATACGGAAAACTGCCGGATGTAGTCACTTCCCTGGAATTCGAAAAAATGGCAGCATCCGGAAAGATCCAGACAAAATCCGGGAGAGAACCCCGCAGCATAGCAGTCATACATTGCGTCGGAAGCAGGAATAAGAAATATCATGAGTATTGTTCGAGAACCTGCTGTATGGCCGCATTGAAATTTGTCCGCCAGATACACGCCGCATTACCGGATACCTTTATTTTCGATATTTATGCCGATATGCGTGCCTTCGGTAAGGGGCATGAGGAATTCTACGCAGAAACAAACGACCGTAAAATCATCTTTCTGATGTTCGACCAGCAGGAACATTTACCGGTAATCCGCCCTGCTGACCTGAAAGATGACTTCAACATGCTGATCGGAATGGATGAAAAGTTGTCGGGTGAAGCTATTGAAGTACCGGTCGACATGGTAATCCTTATGGTCAACATGGAAGCAGTAGACAATGTAAAGGAAATTGTTCATGCAATCGGAGTAAGTCTTTGCGGAAACCAGTTTTTTATCGAAAAACATCCCAAACTGGATCCTGTAGCTACTACGACAGGAGGAGTATATATCGTGGGTACCTGTCAGGGTCCCAAAGACATTACGGATTCAGTAGCCCAGGCAAAAGCAGCAGCAGCAAGGATCCTCGCTACCATTGCCCAGGTTTCGGTCCCGGTGGAAGTTACCACTGCAATGGTGGATGAGGACCTCTGCTGCGGTTGCCAGATCTGTATCAGGGTTTGCCCTTATAAAGCAATCTCCTTTCTGGCCGATAAACACGTTTCCTTTGTCAATGAAATTCTATGCAAAAGCTGTGGCACTTGCGGATCAGCATGTCCTGCCGGTGCAATCGTGAGCAAGCATTTTACCGATACTCAGATTCTGTCGGAAATAGAAGGTATTATGTCCATGTCTGTTAAAACATGAATGCTATGGACTACAAACCCACAATCGTCGCATTTCTGTGCAACTGGTGCGCTTATACAGGCGCTGACCTTGCCGGAACTTCCCGGTTGCATTACGCCCCGAATATCCGCATCATCCGGATTATGTGCTCAGGCAGGATCGAGCCTACTTTCATTTTAAAGGCTTTCCGGCAAGGCGCCGACGGAGTGTTGGTATGCGGTTGCCATCCGGGAGATTGTCACTACCAGGAAGGAAATTACAAATGCCTTCGCCGGTTTAAGTTGTTGCAAAAATACTTTG
>JAUZOW010000181.1 GCA_030706225.1 Bacteroidota bacterium
AATTTTCTTCTTTTCCTTCCGGAAAATTACGGAAAAGTGAATAAAAAATGGCCTCTCATTATTTTCCTGCATGGTTCCGGAGAAAGAGGAAACAACCTGGAACTGGTTAAGAAGCACGGGCCTCCGAAAATTGTAGAAAAACAGCCGGATTTTCCCTTTATTGTGGTATCTCCCCAGATTGCGGAATATTCAGGCTGGTCGTCTATTGAGTTGAATGCCTTGCTGGATGATGTGATCGCTCATCTTTCCGTGGATATCGACCGGATTTATCTGACCGGCCTGAGTATGGGAGGTTTCGGGACATGGTCGTTTGCCATCGATTACCCGGATCGCTTTGCCGCTATTGCTCCGATTTCCGGAGGCGGAGATTCCGACCGGGTTTGCCAGTTGAAAAATATGCCTGTCTGGGTATTTCACGGGGCAAAAGACAATGTTGTACCCATCGAACGCGATAAGGAAATGGTGGATGCTCTGAAAGAATGTGGAGGCAACGTAAAATTCACAATTTACCCTGATGCGGGTCATGATGCCTGGACAGAAACCTATGATAACCCGGAACTTTATAAGTGGTTTCTGTCAAATAAAAAGAAGTAAGTGATATTAAAACGGCAGATATTCCTTCAAATCCTGTATTATTTGAACAAGAATGATTGCGTCAAACTCGCGTTGGAACTTCCGCCGACAAATATTTCAAATTCACCGGATTCGTAATACTTCTTCAGATCCGGATGATAGAATGCCAGGTCATCGGAAGTTAATGTAAATTCAATCCGGGCGGTTTCACCTTTATGCAAGGATATTCTTTTAAATCCCCTCAGTTCTTTAACGGGCCGGGTGATGGATCCAACTTTCTGATGAATATATAGCTGGACAACTTCGATGCCGTCGCGGTTGCCGGTATTCTTCACATCAGCTGCGACAAGAATCTTATTACCGTTGACAGACACCTTCAGGTTCGAATAGAAAAATGTCGTGTAACTCAGTCCATATCCGAAAGGATACAACGGATCATTAGGCAGATCCAGGTAACGTGAAACGTATTTCTGATCAGGTTCGGCAGGACGAAACGGGCGTCCGGTATTCTTGCAATTGTAAAATACAGGAATCTGACCAACACTTCTGGGAAAGGTCATGGTGATCTTCCCTGAGGGATTGTAATCACCGGAAAGAATATCAGCGATTCCATTACCTGCTTCGGTTCCTCCGAACCATGTTTCCAGGATAGCCGGAGCAATGGCATTCAACCTGGAAATAGCCAGGGGCCGGCCGCTAAATAAAACCACGGCTACCGGTTTACCTGTTCTGATCACCTCTTCAGCCAGATCATTCTGTACTCCAGGCAGATCAATGTTGGCACGGCTGGATGCCTCACCGCTCATCCATTCATCTTCTCCGAGGGCAAGGACGACAAAATCCGCTTTGGACGCTAGGTCAACGGCAGCCTTAAAACCGCCTCGATCCTGATCATTTGTATTACATCCTTTTTCATAAATGATCGATACATTGTTTCCTGCTTTATTTTTCAACCCTTCCAGCAAAGTGACGCATTTTTCTTCATCTCCGGCGGAAGTCCAGTTACCCAGCATATTTCTTTTTGAATCACCCAGAGGCCCGATGACAGCAATGGTTTTTACTGTAACCGGGATGGGAAGTGTCCCTTTATCATTTTTAAGCAGGACACAGCATTCTGCCACCATTTTTCGGGCAAAAGCCAGATATTCAGGTGCCATAATCTCTTTTTGTTCTCTTTCTTTGCTGATGCCGCGATAGGGATCATCGAATAATCCCAGCTTCATCTTCGCTAAAAGTACGTTCCGTACGGCGTTATCAATTTCTGTAAGAGTTACTTTCTTTTCCTTAACCAATTCCTCAAGAGAGTTTTCATATGCCCTGCTCATCATGTCCATATCAACACCGGCATGCATGGCCAGGGCTGCAGCCTGGAACTCATTTACGGCAACTCCGTGAGAGATCAATTCACTGATGGAACCGAAATCCGTAACTACAAATCCGCGGAAACCCCATGATTTTCTAAGCAAATCAGTAAGAAGCCACCGATTGGAGGTAGACGGGGTGCCGTTGATTTCATTGAAAGAAGTCATGATGGAACCTGCGCCGGCATCCACACACGCTTTATATGTCGGGAGATACCATTCGTAAAGGGAGATCATCGACATATCCACGGTATTGTAATCGCGACCTGCCTGAGGTGCTCCATATGCTCCGAAATGTTTTGCACAGGCCATAATGGAACGGGGGTCTTTTAGATCTTTTCCCTGAAAGCCTTTAACACGGGCTTCCGCGATGCGGCAACCCAGCCATGTATCTTCACCTGCCCCTTCGGCGACTCTTCCCCAGCGGGGATCCCGGGAAATGTCAACCATAGGGGAAAAAGTCCAGCTCAAACCTTCAGCTGAGGCTTCTTTTGCAGCGATCTGTTCAGATTGCTCAATGGCATCCAGATCCCAGCTGGCAGCCTGTCCCAGCGGTATTGGAAATATCGTGCAATGCCCATGGATAACATCATTCCCGAAAATTAAAGGAATTTTTAAACGGGATTCTTCTACTGCAATACGTTGTAATGCCATCACAGAATCCACCATATATGTGTTCAGAATTGCCCCGACTTTCCCTTCTCTGATCAATTCTCTGCAATTCACTTTAGCAGATGGCCCCGTGACTTCCCATCCGGCCATTGCCTGATTCAACTGACCAATCTTTTCTTTGAGAGTCATTTTTTTCAACAATATCTCAATCCTGTCATTTCCGGTATGCTGAGCTCCGGCTGAAATGAAAAGGATACTGAATGAAAAAAGAAAAATTCCTTTTTTCAATATATCCATAGCCTTCATAGGATGGATTATTTATATGAAAATCCAAGTTTTGTCAGACCCTGCCTGACTTCCGGGCATGACATAAATAAATTCCACAGCAATTGGGAACGGTAATTTTCGATCATACAGATGATAGGCCCTTCATCAATGGCAATATAGGAAGAAGCCCACCATCCCGCAGTGACATCAAATGCATCGTAAAATCCGTAAGGTCCCCACAGACGGTTTCCCAGAATATAATAAAAATGCCGGATGGCTGCCATGGATTGCTGCGGAGCGTAAGGGAGTGCTGAAACCGCGGCTGTCGGAGTGATCACTCCCAGGTCATTGGTCGGTGAATGGGCACTATAGCCCCAGGGATTATCACTTGCAGTCAATCCCCATGAACTGGAGCTGTAACCCATCCAGCCTTTGGGATTGGTCTTGCAATAGGTATAATTAATCAGGGATTGATTTACATTCTGCTGCCAGTAATTGGCATACTGATCTGAAAGGTTTCTTGGATCCAGACCGAGGTAAGTATAATGGGTGAAGAACAGCGGGCCTCCATAATTCTCTCCTAACGGCAGGTAATATCCGTAGAATGTGCCACCGTTTCTGATATATCCGTTCCGGGCGTATCCCTCCGTATAAACTTCTTTAGAAATGGAATGTGTAGGAGAAGATGCCGCCATGAGATACGTGATCAGGGTTTCATTATATCCCTGGATCTTCAGATTGATAGCCCAGCCATAATCAGGTGACCAGTTCCAGTACAAGACGTTTTGCCCACCCTGGGTAAACCAATCGAACTCAATGGCATCATATAATGCGTTGATCCGGTCAATCAATGTTTTTTCAGAAGGATTTGAGGAATCGAGATATTGTCGCATAGTGAGGAGCCCTTCTGCCATATAGGATGTTTCTACCATATCGGCTCCGTCATCTTCGGTACTGAAAGGGTATACTTTCCCGGTACTACCATTGAACCAATGAGGCCATGCACCGTGAAAACGATCGCTGGTTTCCAGAAATGTCAGGATCTTATCCAGTCGGGCGAGCCCTTCCGGACGGGTGATAAATCCCCGCTCTATTCCCACAATCAACGCCATGACTCCAAAACCGGAACCTCCCGTGGCAACGATATCTCCGGATGTGTTTCGTTCGCGTGCCATGCCACAGTCGGGATGAGCGAAATCATAGAAATATTTAAAGGTTTGTTGTTGAATAAGGGTTAGTAAAGCGTCGTCCGTAAGTGGAGGAAATTTATAGGAAGAGTCCAGCGCTGTATAGAAATAATTGGCAAAACCGTTGAATGAATATCCTTTTCTGCTGGTAAGATTGGAAGA
>JAUZOW010000182.1 GCA_030706225.1 Bacteroidota bacterium
ATCAAAGCCAAAGACGGAGAATATTTCGGAAAGGCAATAGCGAATCACATCATCCAGAATAATGATGTATTTTTTTGAGCCTTCAAAAGGCAGAACAAGGAACCGGGAAAGAGCACGGGTGGGTACTTCAATGAGGGCATAGTCTTCTTTGACAGATTTATCCGAGCATCCCAGCGTGACGGCAAGATAGATTGATTTATCCACCAGAGAAGAGATATCCCGGAGACTGCTTATCATCATGGGAAACAGATGAAACCGCACTTTCTCGCGGAAATATTTCCTGACATATTCTCCCTGATCTTCCGTCAGTTGATTTTCATTTACAATAAAAATATCCTTCCGGGCCAGTTCCTCAACTATTTCCTGATAAATATTCTGGAAATTTTTCTCCTGTTCCTGTACGATTTCTCCGATTTGTTGAATGACTTTTCTCGGGGAGATATAGGTATCGTAATGGATCCTGTCGAGTTTGATCATACGGTTCAGGGTGGCGACCCTGACCCGGAAGAATTCATCGCGGTTATTGGAAAAAATACCTAAGAATTTTAACCGTTCAATAAGTGGATTCCGATTGTCGATCGCTTCCTGGAGAACTCTTCCATTGAAGTGAAGCCAGCTTACTTCCCGGTTTAGTAAAGGTATTTTTCCGTTTTGGGACATTTTATTTCAGCATTTTTGGAAAAACAACAAATTCCTGTACCGGTGTGGCAGAGGGAATATTTTCCCATTTATCGCAATCGAAAGAGATACAGACTACTGCCGAAGTTGGCATGAGCTCAATTCCGGGATTTAAAAACAGGTTTGCGACCTGGGTGATCGTCGGATTATGTCCGAGGATCATCAGCGAATCTGCATCATTGGGAGCAGCATAAATGAGATCGAGGATCCGGTCGTAATAAGCATCGTAGATTTTTCTTTCGAAACAGATCTTATTTTCAGGAGTTCCGACCTTATTGGCAATGATCTTTGCTGTTTCCTTTGCACGCGTTGCAGGACTGCAATAGATCAGATCGAGCTTGTTATTGCGTCCTGCAAGATATTCGGCGATCCGGTCTGTCTTCCGGATGCCTTTTTCAGTCAAAGGTCTTTCCTGGTCGCTTAATCCCGGCTCTTCCCATGACGATTTGCCATGACGAACAAGATAAAGTGTTTTCAAGGATAAAATGAATTAGTATGCAAATAAAGGAAAATCCTTCATCATATCATTTACCTTCTTCCTGACCATGACGATTTTTTCTTCATTATCGATATCACTGATCACATCATCAATCATTTCAACAATCGGTCCCATGTGTTCTTCTTTCAATCCACGGGTTGTGATGGCAGGGGTGCCGATACGAAGTCCTGAAGTCTGGAATGGTGAACGGCTGTCGAACGGAACCATGTTTTTATTCACGGTAATGTCCGCTTTCACGAGGGTGTTCTCAACCTGTTTGCCGGTAATGGCGGGGAATTTTTTTCTGAGGTCGATCAGCATCAGGTGATTGTCCGTTCCATCGGAAATCACATGATATCCTTTGTCGACAAAGGCCTGTGCCATGACGGCAGCGTTTTTCTTTACCTGAAGGATATAATCCATATATTCATCCGTCAATGCTTCATAGAAAGCAACGGCTTTAGCAGCAATGACATGTTCCAGCGGTCCACCCTGGACACCCGGGAATACGGAAGAATCCAGCATGGCGGATACCATTTTGGTTTCACCTTTAGGAGTTTTAACACCCCAGGGGTTTGGAAAATCTTTGCCCATCATGATCATGCCGCCTCTCGGACCACGCAGAGTCTTGTGTGTGGTGGTTGTAACGATGTGGCACCAGGGAAGAGGATCGTTCAGAAGCCCGCGGGCAATAAGCCCAGCAGGATGAGCGATATCAGCCATTAAGATGGCACCGACTTTGTCGGCGATTTCACGCATCCGTTTGAAATCCCAGTCACGGGAATATGCTGAAGCTCCTGCAATGATCAGTTTCGGATGAACCTGGAGAGCCAGTTCTTCCATTTTATCATAATTAACAGTTCCTGTGGATTCTTCTACCTGATATCCATACGGATGATAAAGAATACCAGAGGAATTAACAGGTGAACCATGCGAAAGATGCCCGCCATGTGCAAGATCAAGACCCATAAAAGTATCGCCGGGTTTCAGAACAGTCATCAGAACAGCCATATTCGCCTGTGCACCCGAGTGGGGCTGAACATTGACCCATTCAGCATGAAAAAGCCTCTTGGCGCGATCGATAGCTAACTGTTCACTTTCGTCCACGTTCTGGCAGCCTCCATAATATCTTTTTCCTGGATAACCTTCTGCATATTTGTTGGTTAGGCATGATCCCATGGCTTTTAATACCTCATCACTTACAAAGTTTTCAGAGGCGATCAATTCCAATCCGCTGGTCTGCCGGTTCAGCTCTTTCCGGATGATCCTGAACAATTCCGTGTCTTTTTTCATAGAGATTTAGTATTTAGATTTTTACGTTCTTTTATTTTTAATGGTAAAATCCTAACAAAAGTAAGAAGTATTTCAGTTTTATTCAGCATTTTTGTAGTGAAAATAGGTTCTGTATAAGAACTTGTTCAAAGGTCATATGAAAAACCTGCTAATCAGAAGTTCAATCCTTTGTACCGCATTGATGTTCCTTGTCCTGATACCTGTTAAGGGACAACTGGATGCTGGAAAAGATGATACAATAAGCCCGGGCGTTCCGGTTACTCTTACAGCTCATTACGGAGAAGTAGGAATTCCCGTGATTACTTCTGACGATGGGGTGGAAGGACCTTTCCCGATTGGCTTCAGCTTCAACTTTTTCGGAACGAATTTTACCGAATTCTATATCAGCGCGAACGGATGGATCAGCTTTAGCCCAAACAATAATTCGGCTGGCAGACGTCAGCCTTTTATTATCCCAAGCGCTGCGGATTATGATCCTAAAAACTGCATTCTTGGACCATTTCAGGATCTGAACCCGGTTATTGCAGGAAGCCCTTATATATTCTATCTTACTACAGGAGAACAACCCAACCGGAAATTAATCGTGATGTGGTGCCAGACTCCGATGTTCGGCTGCGTCAGTTCCTACGTGACTTTTCAGATTATTCTGAATGAGGGATCCAATACTATTGAAAATCAGATATTCCAGAAGCCTGCCTGCCCGGAATGGCAGGATAACGAAGCGACTATGGGGGTGCAGAATTCAAATGGCTATACCGGGTATGCCGTTCCAGGAAGAAACGCTACTTCATGGGAAGCATTTCAGGAAGGATGGAAATATATCCCTACTTCTGTCGATAGTTTCCAGATCGTCCAGATACCCTATAACCTGCAACCTTTGATTCCCGGAGATAAAATTCTTTACAGATGGTACCAGGACGGTAACGTGATCTCTTATGAACCGTCTGTTACTGTTGCTCCGCACGAAACAACCCGATTTATCGTGGTTGTTGACCTTTGTGATGGACAGGAATATTCCGATACGGTAACAGTTCATGTCATTTCCCCCATACCCAACGCTTTCCGGCCGGGAGGAAATCCCCCCAACAACCGGTTCAGAATAACCGGGGTCTCCGCTGAAGATATTACCGATTTTCAGCTTCAAATTTTTAACCGGTGGGGACAAATTGTCTTTTCTACTACCGATATTTCCCAATCATGGGATGGGACTATGAAAAACCAGGATTGTCCTGAAGGTGAATATATCTGGGCTATTTCTTACAGAAACAGTCATAAAAAGAAAGTTACCAATAAAGGAACAGTCCTGTTATTACGGTAGGGTTTTTATATGGATAATGATAAACCTCCTCACGGCTCTGCCGCGAGGTATCAAAGTTACAGGGGATGGGGCTATTAAAAAGCTATAAATAAGATAATTAAGAAAATATTGGTTCTTTTTTAACAGATTTTTTATGAAACGATTTTTACTTCCTGTTGTACTGACCCTACTGGTTGTTTCCGGCAGTTTCTCGCAGACAACTGCAGAAAAAGACCGAATGGAATGGTGGCGGAATGACCGTTTTGGAATGTTTATTCATTGGGGTATATATTCTGTCCCTGCAGGCGAATGGAATGGTAAAACGGATTATGGGG
>JAUZOW010000183.1 GCA_030706225.1 Bacteroidota bacterium
CCCGTTCATGGCAGGGATATGCTGACAGGTATTCCCAAGGAAGTCATTGTTAATCATGCTGAAATCGCTCATGCACTGGATAAATCCATATCCAAGATCGAAGCGGCTGTCCTGAATGCTCTGGAAATGACTCCACCTGAACTTGCAGCCGATATTTTTGAAACGGGAATTTATCTTGCCGGTGGGGGTTCTTTGCTCCGGGGACTGGATAAACGTATCCATCTCCGTACAAAGTTGAAAGTTCATGTAGCTGAAGATCCTTTGCGTGCTGTAGCACGGGGTACAGGGATCGCATTAAAGAATTTTGATAAATTCACATTTCTGATCAAGTGATCCATCACGTATGCGCAACCTGCTGTATTTCCTCCGGAAGCATTATTTCATCTTCCTGGCTGTAGCTCTTGAGGTAATATCGCTGGTTATATTCGTTCAGTACAACGCTTTCCAGAATAATGCACTGACGCGTTTCTCAAGCACTATGTCCGGATCTGTGCTGGACATTTCCAACGATGTTTCTGAATATTTTTCCCTGCGCAGGGCTAACCGTATCCTTGCTGAAGATAACGCCCGGCTGCATTCCAACCGGCCGGAAGCTTTCTATAGAGCGGATACAAATATGTTTTATAGAAAAGATACGCTTTATATGCTTGAATACAGGTATATAAGCGCTAAGGTTATCAGCAATACAACCAACAAGAGAAATAATTTCCTGCTGCTGAATAAAGGCAGAAAACAGGGAATCCAAAACAATATGGGAGTGATTATCGGAAACCGTATCGTCGGACAGGTAATAAGTGTTTCCGATCATTTCAGTTGGGTTATGTCGCTTCTTAACAAGGACAGCAGAATATCAGGCAAATTCAAGAAAAACAATCAGCTTGTCAATATCGAATGGAACGGGGGCAATTACCGTTACGGAGAAGTGAAAGAAATCCCGAAACATGTTCAGATCTGGAGAGGAGATACGATCATAACCAGCGGCAATTCGGATATATTCCCGGAGGGACTTTTGATCGGTACCGTCCATGAATTCACGGTAGCTCCTGAAGATAATTTCAACCGTGCTATACTCACCTTTTCAACAGATTTCAATAGTTTAAGCTACGTCGAGGTGATTATTGACCTGATGAGGCAGGAAAAGGAAGAAGTTAAAGGAACATTTAACCCATCAAATTAACAACAGAACCAGTACAATATAATGACGGAATTGGTATTCAAAAACATCGGCCGCTTTTTATTTCTGGTCTTTCTTCAGATCCTGATACTGAATAATATACAGTTGGGCGGGTATATCAATCCCTATCTTTATATTTATTTTATCCTTTTACTTCCCTGGGAAACTCCACGCTGGCTTCTGTTGCTTTCTTCTTTTCTTATCGGGATAACCATTGACATGTTCACCAATACTCCCGGTTTGAATGCTGCATCTTCTGTCATGATGGCCTCTTTCAGACCATTGATCATCCGTTCGCTTTCTACCGGAACAGAGTTTCTGATCGGCGAGAATCCTTCCCTGAAAAACCAGGGAATGAAATGGTTTTTCAATTATTCACTGCTTCTTGTCCTGATACATCATACGGTATTGTTCTTTCTGGAAACATTCCGTATTTCAGAATTTCTGATGACTTCCCTGAGGATGATATTATCCGTCGTTTTCACCATGATTCTGATCTTTGGTGCTGAATATTTGTTTTATTCGAAGAAATAATAACAGGTAACGATTCGGGAAAAAAAAACCTGTTCAACAAGGCTGAACAGGTCGGAGAGGAAGAGGTTTCGAGCGGAATCGAACCGCTGTGCGAGGTTTTGCAGACCTCTGCCTAGCCACTCGGCCACGAAACCATTCTTAAAGATGCAAATATATGAAATATTTTAATGCGACAAAATACAGGCAACTTCATGTATCTTTCCGCCACCCAGCGAGGGATTGATCTTTGCAATCTTAACCGTAATGTGAATAATCCTGGGAAAAGCATTTTTTACTTCATCAAGAATGCGTCCTGCCACATGTTCCAGTAAATGAGATGGCTTTTCCATTTCTTTCTTTACAACCTGATAAACAGCCTGATAATTAAGAGCATCTGAAAGCCGGTCGCTTTTTTCCGTTGCAGTGGTATCGTATTCGATTTCCAGGTCGACGGTGAATTTTGTTCCGATGATCTGCTCTTCCCGAAAACAGCCATGATAAGCGAAAAACTCCATTCCCTGAAGCAGGATCTTTCCCATGAAAAGTAAGATTAGTGGCTACGAAGGTATTAAATCTCCGATTAATGAAAAGAGGATTTCCTGATTTTCGTAAGTTTGCAGGGAAAAACCGGGGTCATCCCCACGCAAATTATTTTGCTTGATATGGAAGAAAAAAACATTCAAACGGAAGATAAGTCATCACGCTCTTTGAATTTTATTGAAGAGATCATAGAAGATGATCTTAAAAACAATGTTTATAACGGCAGGGTACATACGCGTTTTCCGCCGGAGCCAAACGGATATCTTCATATCGGCCATGCAAAATCTATCTGCCTGAATTTCGGCCTTGCCAAAAAATATCACGGCAAAACAAACCTCCGGTTTGATGATACGAATCCCGTCAAGGAAGATGTGGAATATGTGGATTCCATCATGGAAGACGTCAAATGGCTTGGATTCGACTGGGAAGACCGGCTTTATTATGCTTCGGATTATTTCGAACAGTTGTATGAATATGCTCTTATTCTGATCAGAAAAGGGAAAGCATACGTTTGCGATATGAGCGCAGAAGAGATCAGCGAAACAAGAGGAACTCCGACGCGGCCGGGAAAAGAAAGTCCCTGGAGAAACCGCACGGTGGAGGAAAATTTTGATCTTTTCAGCCGGATGAGGGCAGGGGAGTTCCCTGACGGAGCAAAAGTATTAAGAGCTAAGATTGATATGGGTTCTCCCAACATGCAGCTTCGTGATCCGGTCATTTACCGTATTTTGCATGCTACCCATCACCGGACCGGAGATAAATGGTGCATTTACCCAATGTACGATTTTGCACACGGGCAATCAGATTCGATGGAAAAGATTACTTATTCAATCTGTACTCTGGAATTTGAAATTCACCGACCCCTCTACGAATGGCTGATCCGCGAAATCGGGTTGTATGCCCCCCGGCAGATCGAATTTGCACGGCTTAACCTGAGCTATACTGTAATGAGCAAACGGAAGCTTCTGGAACTGGTCAAAGAAAACCTTGTTGACGGGTGGGATGATCCCCGTATGCCGACAATCTGCGGACTAAGGAGAAGAGGATACACCCCTGAATCCATCCGTAATTTTGCCGAAACCATTGGTGTTGCAAAGAGAGATAATGTTATTGATGTAAGCCTGCTGGAGTATTGCGTCCGGGAAGACCTGAACAAGCGGGCCGACCGTATTATGGCCGTACTGAATCCTGTAAAGGTCGTTATTGATAATTATCCCGACAACCTGGTAGAAGAAATGGAAGCCGTCAACAATCCGGAAGATGAGTCCAGGGGGAAGAGAAAAGTGCCTTTCTCGAAGGAATTATATATCGAAAGAGACGATTTTATGGAAAATCCCCCCAAGAAGTTTTTCAGGCTTTCTCCAGGCACTGAAGTCCGTTTACGGTCTGCATATATAATCCGGTGCGAAAGTGTCGTAAAAGACCCAAAAACGGGCGGAATTTTAGAAATCCATTGCTCCTATGATCCCGAAACAAGAAGTGGAATGCCTCAAAGCAACCGGAAAGTAAAAGGAACACTTCACTGGGTATCAGTGAAACATGCGATTGAAGCGGAAATCAGGCTGTATGACCGTCTCTTCATGAAGGAAAATCCTGATGATGCCGAAGAAGGAAAAGACTTTAAGGACTACCTAAACCCGGATTCATTAAAAGTGATAACCGGCTATGTTGAACCCTCGGTTGAAAAAGCAGTTTCGGGCGACAAATACCAGTTCGAACGTGTAGGATATTTTACTGTGGATAAAGACTCTGACAAAGGTCATCTGGTTTTCAACCGGACCGTCACTTTGAAAGATTCATGGTCAAAAATTGAAAAAAAACAGCA
>JAUZOW010000184.1 GCA_030706225.1 Bacteroidota bacterium
AAGTAGCCAGTTTGTATCCGCTTTGCTTTTGATTGCGCCAAAGCTTCCGGATGGATTGACTGTTCATCTTCAGGGATCTGCGGTTTCTGTTCCCTATATTAATATGACAATAAGGTTGTTATCTGCTCTGGGAGTTCACGTAATTCGTGATAAAAGCAGAATCCGGATCCCGGAATCCGAGATCATACCCAAGGACTTTACGGTGGAGGCAGATTGGTCGGCGGCTGCTTTCTGGTATGAAGCGGCAGCCCTTTCCAGATCCTGCGATTTGCTGCTGCCGGATCTACGGAAAGACAGCCTGCAGGGTGATTCCATCGTGTCGTCAATATACTCTGATTTCGGGGTAACCACCACATTCCTTGATGAAGGTATTCGCATCACATCACCGGGAAAGCTTGTCTCAGAATTTTCTTTCGATTTTTCAGATTACCCGGATATCGCCCTGCCGGTTATCACGACTTGTGCTGCCCTGGGTATTCACGGAAAATTCGAAGGATTGAAGGGCTTACGGCTGAAAGAAAGCGATCGCCTGAAAGCACTTAAAACAGAATTAGGAAAAATGGGAGTCGTCATGGAACTTGATCGTACCGGGGATCAGATCCGGAAAATCGAGATTGCGCCCTGCACATTGAAACCTACCGGAGATGAGCCGATTTCGACATATGGAGATCACCGGATCGCTATGACATTCGCCAATATGGCACTTAAGTTCGGATCCGTAAAACTCGAAAATCCGGATGTTGTGACAAAATCTTACCCGGAATACTGGAATGATCTGATTTCTATCGGATTTGATGTTAAGGAATAATTTTCATTAGCCGGTTTGGTGTGAAATATCTATTTTTGAAACCGGTTAATAATTTTTCAGGACGGATCGTAAAAAATTGTTATGCTTGTAGATGTTTTTATTCCATGTTTCATTGACCAGATTTATCCCTCGACAGGCATGAACATGGTCAGGATACTGGAAAAACTTGGACTTGATGTAAATTATAATGGAAACCAGACCTGTTGCGGGCAAATGGCATTCAACAGCGGTTTCTGGGATGAAGCCAAAGAAATGGGGGAGAAGTTCATCCGTGATTTTCCGAATGACCGCCCCATTATCAGTCCTTCCGCTTCCTGTGCCGGAATGGTCAGGAACTATTATCCCTGGCTCTTTCACAATACGGCCCTTCATTATGAATACAAGCAGCTCAGGAAAAATATGGTTGAGTTTTCCGATTTCCTGGTCAACTACCTGAAAAAAGATGATGTAAACGCTGAATTTAATCATGTAGTTACTTACCATGATTCCTGTGCGGCTTTACGTGAATACGGAATCAAAGAAGAACCCAGGATACTTTTACGGAAAGTCAAGGGGTTGGAACTCCGGGAAATGGCAGATAATGATGTTTGCTGTGGCTTCGGAGGCACTTTCTCTGTGAAATTTGAACCCATCAGCACTGCAATGGCTGAGCAAAAAGTTAAGAATGCGCTCGCCACCGGCGCCGAATACATAGTTTCTACCGACTCCTCGTGCCTCATTCATCAGCAGGCCTATATCGATAAGCATAACCTTCCTATCAAAACCATCCATCTTATTGATGTTTTAGCTTCCGGTTGGTAATTTCAGAAAATGGCAGAAGAAAAATATTCTGGAATTCTTGCAGCAGAGCTGAATATAGCTTCAGCCTTTGTAAGAAATACAATTAAACTTCTGGAAGAAGGCGCTACGGTTCCATTCATTGCCCGTTACCGGAAAGAAATGACGGGTAGTATGGATGAGGTCATGATCACAAAGATCCGTGACAGACTGAACCAATTGAAGGACATGGATGCCCGGAGGGAAACCATCCTTAAATCCTTGCGGGAGCAGGATAAACTTACAGATGAATTGCAACAGTCGGTTGAAACCGCTTCAACGATGGCTGAACTGGAAGATATCTACCTCCCTTATAAGCCCAAAAGAAAAACCCGGGCGACCATTGCCCGTGACAAAGGCCTTGAACCTCTGGCTAAAATCATTTTTTCACAGAAATACGATGACCCTGAAGAAAAGGCAGCTGAGTTCATCAACCCTGAAAAAGGTGTGAAAACGGTTGAAGATGCTCTCCATGGAGCTTGTGATATCATTGCAGAATGGATCAATGAACATAGCTATGCCCGGAAAAAGATCAGGCAGCTCTTTCAGCGGGAAGGAATGCTTTGCTCAAAAGGGATTAAAGGGAAGGAACAGGATGGAGCAAATTACAGGAATTATTTTGAATTCAGTGAATTACTTCGCACTTCTCCCTCTCATCGTATCCTTGCCATTCTCAGAGGTGAAAATGAATCTTTCCTGAAGGTTTCCGTCGAAGTGGATGACGAAAAAGCAATTTCCATCCTTGAAAAGATTTTTATCAAAGGAAATAATGCTTCTTCGGACTATGTCTTCCAGGCTATGAAAGACAGTATGAAGCGGTTGATGTTCCCTTCCATGGAAACGGAAATGAGGCAGTGGGTAAAAGAAAAAGCCGATGGAGAGGCAATCAGCGTGTTTACTGAAAATCTTCGCCAGCTTTTACTGGCACCTCCGCTGGGACATAAAAATGTACTGGCCATCGACCCGGGATTCCGTACCGGATGTAAGCTTGTTTGCCTTGATAAACTGGGGAAACTGCTTCATAACGAAACAATTTATCCGCATCCTCCTCAAAATGAAGTAAAAGAATCTATTCATAAGATTAAAAGTCTTGTGGATGCTTATAAAATTGAAGCTATTGCCATTGGAAATGGGACAGCAGGACGTGAAACCGAAAGATTAATCCGGGCGATTTCTTTTCCAAAAGATCTGATTGCCATCATGGTCAACGAAAGCGGAGCATCTGTCTATTCTGCCTCGGCAACAGCCAGAAAAGAATTTCCCGATTTTGATGTGACCGTTCGCGGGGCTGTCTCTATCGGACGCCGGCTTATGGATCCTCTCGCCGAACTGGTTAAAATTGATCCGAAATCCATCGGGGTTGGGCAGTATCAGCATGATGTAAGTCAGAATGAGCTTCAACAAAGTCTTGTGGATACTGTGGTAAGTTGTGTCAATTCCGTGGGAGTTGATGTCAACTCGGCCAGTGAGGAATTGCTGACTTATGTGTCGGGACTTGGCCCGTCTCTTGCTCATAATATTATCGAATTCCGGAATAAAAACGGTGCCTTCTTATCAAGGAATCAACTGAAAAAAGTAACCCGTTTCGGAGATAAGGCTTTTGAACAGGCTGCAGGCTTTTTAAGAATACATAACGGATCTAACCCATTGGATCAGAGTGCGGTCCACCCGGAGAGCTATCCGGTGGTTGAAAAAATGGCCCGGAAACTCAATTGTAATGTTGCGGAACTGATTGGATCCCAAACAATAAAAACGCGGATCAAGCCTGATGAATTCGTGGATGAGAAAACCGGTATGCCGACCATTATAGATATCCTGGAAGAGTTGGCAAAACCGGGACGTGATCCACGGAAAAAATTCGAAATGTTTGAATTCGATAAAAATGTTCAATCCATTCAGGATTTGCAAAAGGGAATGAAACTTCCCGGAATCGTGACTAATATCACGAAATTCGGCGCTTTTGTTGATATTGGAGTTCACCAGGATGGATTGGTGCATATCAGCCAGCTTGCAGATAAATTTGTCAGGGATCCCAATGAAGTAGTCAAACTGAATCAGAAAGTCATGGTGGAAGTGATTGATATTGATCTGGAACGTAAACGTATTCAGCTTTCCATGAAAGGAATGAATACTATTTGAGACAGGTTGACGTTTAGGTGTTTTAGAATGTTAAAGTATTATGATTAAAAAACCGATAATTGTTTCTTTGGTACTCTTATTAATGCTTGTTTCCGGAAAGGCATTTTCTCAACATTTTCTGGGTGCTGTATCCGCCGGGATCAATCTGTCGCAGGTCGATGGAGATATGGTCTGGGGTTTTAAGCATGTGGGCTTTAATGGTGGACCTTCCGTAATGTTTCCTTTCGGAAAGGATAAAAAATGGTCGGCAACAATGGAACTTCTATTTTCCCAG
>JAUZOW010000185.1 GCA_030706225.1 Bacteroidota bacterium
CTGAATGCAAGTGGGAATGCCCCCAAGTTGTTTTTCCCCAGAAATTCAATGCTTATTCCATTCATAAGATTATGATATTGAAAAAAGCCTAAAAATAAAACACATATTCATATGGAGCAAAGTATCATTTGTCTTCTTTTTTGGTAGACAAATGTGTATGGAAAAAAGAAATTAACTTCTATAGATTGGATATTCTGGATGTTACATTTTCCATTCGGTCACCTTTTGGGTGACGGGCGAAAAAAGAGGATTACTGAAGAAGGGAAAATTGCTTTTTGGGGAGAGAAAAACCTATGAACTAAGGTGAATTTAAGGAAATCATCAGGTGAATCAGTCTCATCAACCTGCTTCTCACGGAAATTCTCATTGAACACATTAAACCGCTCGCCTTGTGCCACTTTTTGGATAATACCTTCTCTATAGTTTCAGCAGATCCTGTGACCGTAATACCATCCCGCTGAGGCCGGAACAGAAACTTAAAGCTTGAAAGGATCATCATTAAATGATCCTCAATGATGAATAATCTTACGATACTGAAATACTAATAATCAATGAATCAATTGAGTGGCATTGTAATATTCCAAGTCGTTCCTTTCCCAATGGAGGAATTCATTGTGGCTTTGCCTCCTAATATCCGTGCCCGCTCCCTGATATTTGAAAGTACCAAGCCGGTTTTTTCAATTGAATTCTCAACCATTCCCGGTCCAGTATCCGAATAGAACACAAACAGGTGATTTTTTTCGACCATCATTTCAATTTCCACTTCACCCTGATCGACATATTTCATCACGTTAAACGACAGTTCCATTGATATTTTCCCTTTCTGATTTTCCTCCAGATCAATCAACTTTCGCGTTGATTTCAAAAGCAAATCCTGAAAACGAATTTTATTTTTTTGCAACCTCCAGCCATAAAAAGATAGGTTATCAATGTTTTTCGATTCGACGATTTTTAACGCTATGACCGTTTTTTCATGAAGAACATTCAGCGATTTGGAATCTACTGTTCTTCTGTCAAGAGGGAATGGTTCTTTTATAGACCTTTGATAGCTCTTTGATCTCATCGACCGTAGGAGGTTTCTCTCCATCCTCCAATATTGTTAGCCGCCGGCTTGAAATCCCAGTCTTTTCAGTGACCTGATTTCTCGTCAGTGCAATCGAATTCCTTTTTCATGGTGGCTGCAGACCTGACTGTTATCTTCAATCTGGACATTCAGATAGTCTTCAACGATTGATTCTGCATTTTCGTGCGGCGAAGGGTACAAAAATATTTATGAACGAATGTTCATAATAATCAGGTGGGGGCATAAATGGTTTTCTCCTGTTCTCTACCGGGCGGTAGAGAACAGGAAGGTTTGTTGCTGCATTTCTCTTGGGAAGGGAATTGGGTAAATGTCGAATGAGGAAGGAATTCTTTTATATCTGTTTTTTGATTTTTTTCTCCCTTTAAAAGTCACACAAATATAATTTGTACATTTTTAATATATTATAATTCTAACGGAATTCATTTCGTAAGAGAAATCAGAAATATTTTGTAGTGTTTCCGGAAATTGTCTGGCTATAAAGAAATATCAAATCCGCGGAGTAAGCTTTGCGTTGACGGCATACCGTATAAGTTCTGCCGTGTTTTTCAGGTTCATCTTTTCCAGAATTCTGTGCCGGTATGTACTTACCGTACGGTCACTCAACGAGAGATCTTTGGCGATTACACTGATGGATTTTCCGGAAGCAAGGTACACGAGAACTTCATATTCTCTTTCTGACAGCGATTCATGGGGCTGCTTTTCATGAGGTTGGTTGATTTCATCAATGAGCTTTTCAGCAAAGCGTTGGGAAATATATTTACCGCCTGCATAAACCTTACGGATCGCATATATGATCTCTTCCGAGGCCATCTCTTTTGTCAGATAACCTGCTGCGCCCAGCTTGAAGGAACGAACTGCGAACCGTTCTTCCTGATACATGCTTAACATGATGATCTTCACTTCAGGCAGTGCGGTTTTAATGTCCTTTATTATATCCAGTCCGCTGCGCCCTTCCATAGAGATATCCAGAATGATGACATCCGGTTTTTGAGTGGAAACGATTTTCAATGTTTCATTTGCATTCCTGGCCATCCATGGAACCGAAATATCTTTCTCAAATTCAATAATTCTTTTTAATCCCTCCAGTACAATTGCATGGTCATCGACGATAAGTACTTTTATCATAAAGAGTAATAACTTTTTTGTTTTTAATATAATGGCAAATCAATGTTCACTGTCGTGCCTTTTGATGCCGAACCGATAAATTCAACTTTCCCTTTAAGCAGAATCATCCGTTCCTTAATCCCCATGATCCCGAAGGATGTCTTTTTTTCAAGATCATTCAGCTTTATCCCAATTCCGTTGTCTTTTATTTTAAGACAAAGATGACGATGCTCTTTCTTAATAAGGATCGATACATTGGTAGCCTGAGAATGGTTTAAGATATTGGTAATGACTTCCTGAAAAACCCGGAAAAGGATGATAGCTTTTTCAGTTTTAATTATTATTTCTTCAGGAATAACAGAGATTTTGAATTTTAATTTTGTTTTAGACTGTAGTTCACTGATAAATGCAAGAACAGCTTCCACAAAGCCAAGTTCTTCCAGACTATCCGGCCGTATTCCCCTGACAAGATTACGCATGGAATTCACACTCTCACTCGCCATCTTCATAATATGATCAATTTGATGGTTGATGTCCGGGTCTTTAACAGAAATGCCTGACAAGGATTTTTTAAGCACCTGTAAGTGCATGATGATCCCGGATAATGAAACTCCAAGAATATCGTGAATTTCACGGGCCAGGTTCAACCGCTCGTCTTCCCTGACTTTTTCATTGTGACTTGAAAGAGCGCGGAGCTGATCCGTATATTTTTTTATTTTTTCTTCGGCTTGTCTTAATTCGGTGATATCTTCAATGATTTCAAGGAAATGAGTGATTTTGTTCTTTTCGTCGAAAACAGGTGAAATATGAATGAATTCAACAATAGTCGCTCCATTTTTATTTTTCCTTTTAATCTCCCCTTTCCATTCATGACCGGAATTGATGGTATCAATTATTTTGGAATAATCTGTGTTTAAGGCTTGGACAGAACTCAGTGATCGTATTTTTTTCCCTTGCAATTCAGTAAATGTACTGCCTATCGATTGGCAGAATTGCGGGTTTACATATACAATTTCGCGTTTATAATCGGTAATGACCACGGAAGCGGGAACCTGCCGTACAGCTCTGGAAAGCTGAATCATTCTTTTTTCCGTTTCTTTCCATTCTGTAATATCACGGATTACTAAGATTACTTTAGGAGTGGATTCATTCAACGTGTTTACCAATGACGCATTTACTTCTGTAAGAATCCGTGTACCGTCTTTTAAAACAACAGTAAAATCCTGATCAGTATTGGAACCTGTTTGTACAACCTGGTTCAGGTTTTCTTTGGCTTTATTAATATCTTCCTCAGCAACCCATTGCAAAATTCCAGTACCAATTAGCTCTTCTTGTGAGGAAATATGCATCAATTTCAGGCATTTATCTGAAATTATGGATATTTTTCCCTGAAGATCAATCACCACAATACCATCGGGTGAGGCAGAAACCAGCTTCCGGTAAAGTTCTTCACTTTCCTGAAGAGCTTTTTCTGCCAACCTGCGTTTCGTAATATCCCGGGTTATTTCCTGTACACCAATAATTTTCCCTGATGCATTGATTATCGGATCATAACTTGAATTGAACCAGCAGACCATTCCTGAAATGGTAGTGGTTTCCTCATAATCCTGACGACCATCTCCCCGAAGAACAGAAAGGACATGCTCGTGAAAAGGATAGCCCTTTTCTCCCAGAATTTCAATAAGGGTTTTCCCTGTTAAATTGGATCCGGGCTGCCCCATATGTTTTGACATCAGCTTGTTGTAAAATGTAACTTTCCCCGCGGTATCAAAAAGGCAAATCCCCACAATGGCATTATTAAATATTGTGTGATATTTTTCCTGGCTTTTTTGCAG